>RPOO01000055.1 GCA_003857025.1 Methanothrix sp. | reverse complement strand
CTTCTCCATCTTGCAGGAGTTCGCCAAGCGCCAAATAAACCTGACCAGAATCGAGTCCCGGCCCAGCCGTAAGGGCATTGGCGACTACTACTTTTACATCGATCTGGAGGGACATGTAAATGATGCAATTGTCAAGGAAGCACTTTCAGAGATAACAAAAAAAGCTTCGATGGTAAAGATGCTCGGATCTTATCCCAAATCAAAATTTGACGCGCTTCAGTGACTAATATCTATATTTTTATAATTTAACTCAAGGCAAACGCTTTTGCCCTCCATCGTTGAATTCAATGGACTGCAAATTTTGCAAAATTTTTGTGCTGATTTTTCATTAAAATCGATATCTTATATAGTATTCTACTAGTTTAATAAAATAACCAATATCCCCATTTGATCAAAACATTCTTATCTTAGCTACTTACCAATGAATCTTAATATGTCGTGCGGCGTTGACGCCTGATGTAATAAACATTGAGGGGGTATTATGTTGATTTTGAACTCTTCAAAATACAATATTCTAGTACCTTTGAAAAATGACAGGTGCTTGGCTTACAACTCACTAAAAGGCGGACTTGCGCTCTGGGAGCCTTATGATCTGCAGCTTTACGAACGAATCCGGATGGGCGAGATTCCAGGGGGCAACGACGCATCTCTTGAAGGCCTGACGCGCGGCGGATTTGTCTTTCCGGGATTCAGAGACGAATTGGCCATGCTCGAAGAGGAGTATCGCAACCATCGTTTCGATGGCCGCACGCTCATTCTCACCATAGCGCCGACGTTGGACTGCAACTTCGGTTGCGACTATTGCTTTCAAGGGTCTCTTAAAGAAAGAGAGACTATGACGAGCGAGGTGCAGGACGGCATCGTCGAACTTGTCAAAAAAATATCCCCGGAACTCAAGCATCTGCACGTGGCCTGGTACGGGGGCGAGCCGCTCTTGAAGCGAACAATCATTGAATCTCTTTCCAGTCGCCTTATCGCTTTTTGCGATCGTAATTCGATTTACTATGATTCCATGATTGTGACCAACGGCTACCAGCTCAAGGCTCCGATGGCAAGATCGCTTTATGTGCACAGGGTAAAAATAGTCCAGGTAACCCTGGACGGCCAGCCGGACTATCACGATGCCAGACGCCCCTTGCGCACCGGTCGCCCGACATTCGAGCGCATTGTGCAAAATCTATCCTCCGTTGTGGACGAAGTCCCTGTAAGCCTGAGCATTCGCGTCAATGTGGATTCCCGCAATATCGAAGGCATTGCAGGGCTTATGCAAAGGCTCTCGGAGCTGGGGCTGAACCATAAAAAGAATTTAAAGCTGTACTTTGCGCCGGTAGAAGCGACCACGGAAGCATGTCACACGATCTCTGATTTCTGCATGTCGAAGTGCCGATATGGAGAAGAAGAGGTCGAGCTGTATCACAAGGGTTTCGAGGCCGGTCTGACGGATTTGCCGTATCCGCCCAGATTTCACGGCAACTGCGGAGCGGTTCGTTTGCGCGGTTTTGTGATACTGCCGAACGGCGACATCCACAAGTGCTGGAACGCGGTTACGGATGCTGAGAAGAAAGTCGGAACCGTTTTTGACATAAATGCTCTGAATTCTGATCAGACGCTTCAGGATTGGCTGGACTGGAATCCGTTTGAATGCGAAAGCTGCAGAAACTGCAAGATCCTGCCCAACTGTTCAGGCGGCTGCGGCTACAAATTCCTCTACTCCAAAGACATGCTGGGTGAGGCGGCACAGCTTCCTTGCATAAGCTGGAGATACAACATCAATGAGATGCTCGTTCTTCGTGCCGTTAAGACCGGCATCATCAAAGAGGAAGATTATGATCCGGTCAAGATAAAAACAGATCCCGCGAGCCTAATTGCCGATCTGCCGGGAGAAGATGGGGCCTTTTCCGGCAAAAGGATAGACATTCCGATGAGCGATATGAATACTGGCGACGTGCCAATGGACGATCTGCATATGAATGATAAGACCATTAGCGATATGTCGATAGCGGCTTTGGTCGCAAAATCGCAATCGTGATGGGTGGATCATTTCGCTGGATCTTTTCATGTTTTTTTTGCAGTCCGGATTTTTTTGCAGTCCGGCATAGAAACTAAGACCAGAATATGTGGGGTAGAAAAATGAGGTACATTGTACAACCAGTAATCGACAACGCGACGAACTTTCCGGGAACGGACGGCGCGAAGAAGTATTGGATCGCATCCATTAACAGCGGACTTGTAGCCAGCTCGAACGGCGCTGTGGTCCAACAGAAATGGAATGAAGAAGATTCTCAGCAGTGGAGATTTGAATCGCTGAGCGCAAAGGATCTCGGCTACCATAAGATCGTATCTGTAAAAGATAAGAGAGTCCTCTGCACAAAAGCCGATTCTGCAAACGAAGCTGAAGAGGTGGTGACCGAGAATTGGTCAGCAGCAGAAGGCCAGAAATGGAAGCTCATCTATCTCGGCTCGGGCAAGTTCAGGATCGAATCCAAGATCGGCGGCAGAATCCTTAAAGTGTCCGAAAAGCTGGGTGCAAAAATCTTGGCGGTCAGACCTGCACCGGCATCGAGCAAGAAAGTGATAATCTACGAGAAGCCGAACTTCCTTGGCAAAAGCCAGGAATTGGCACCGGGAAAGTACAATGCTGAGAGCCTGAAACTTGGAGCTGTATCCTCGATAAAGGTTTCCGACGGCCTTTTGGTTACACTATTTGAAAAGCCGGACTTCAAAGGTCAGTCTAAAGTCCTGTCCGATGAATCCTCCCATCTTGCCGGCGGCAACACTGTCTCCTCGATAAAGATCAAATCAAACGGCAGCGGTAGCTCTGATCCAAGGCAGCAGTGGCAGATCTCCGAGGTCAGTGCAAATCTCAAGGAATCGATCTACAAAAAGACGGCCATTCTCTTCCAGCAGGCGAACTTCCAGGGCCCCAGCCAGGAAGTGGGACTTGGAAAATTCGATAAAGAGAAGCTTACTATCGGCGAGAAAGCCTTGAACTCGGTCCGAGTTGCAGAAGGTCTAAAGGTCACGATTTACCAGGAGCCGGGCTTCAAAGGCGGCTACAAGTCGTTTATTGCAGGAGACCATTACGTCGGCGATGATTTCAAGAACAGGACGTCTTCCGTGAAGGTCGAGCCGGTTGTAACCATATTCGAGAAAGCCGACTACCAGGGACAGAGCCAGGCGCTGGGCGTTGGAGACTTCGGTTCCGATGCCATTGAACTTGCCGCCAAAAAGATGGGTTCCATCAAAGTTCCAAGCGGCCTCATCGTCAATGCCCGGCAGGGAGAGGGCTCTGGAAGCCTTGTCAAGACCTTCGATGATGACGAGCCGTCCATGAGCGAGGACTTCAAAGGCCCGATAGCTGCCATTGATGTTTATGCCATCGGCCTGCTGGTGCCTGAGAATGCTCTGATCTACGGCAGCACGGTATCTCTCAAATCGGCTAACGGCAAATGCATCAGCGCCGAGGCCTCCGGAGAGCTGAATTCGGGAGGAGATTGCTCTAAACAAAAGGCCATGTTCACCATTGTCAGATCGGGCAATACCAAGCACAACAGCTACATCAATTTCGGCGATATCGTCAGTCTGAAGGCTCAAAATAACAAATATGTGACGGTCAGAGATGACGGATCGGTCGCAGCAGACAAAGACGGCATTATGCCTTCTTCAAGATTTACTGTTGTCAGGACCGGCCCTACGGCTGATCAGAGCTTTGTCAGCCTTGGCGATACTATCGGTCTCATGGCAGCCAGCGGAAATTATCTCTCTGCAGAAGAGGGTGGACGGATCAGTGCAGTCAGCGACATGCCGGAGGCAAAGGCTCAATGGATCTTTGAGCGATCCGCTGTTCCCTCGGCAGCGGTTCATGCCGGAGCCGTCAACATCAGCGCATGTGTTGCAGATGCATGTGCAGCCGCGGCCTGCGGCGCAGCCGGAAGGCTGATTCTGCCCTGCGGAGCGGCCTCTGTCCCCATCGCGATATGCGGTTCGGACGTGGTCGGTCTTTCCTGGGAAAGTGCCGCACCGCCCCAAAATGCGCTCATGGCCGATTCGGCGGCTGGTGGTGTTTGCGTCATGCTGGCGTGCTCCGCCAAGGGATTGAATGGTGTGGCCTTCTGCGGCGCCGATGCCTATCGCCAGCCTTGCGGCGGGGATCTATGCATGGCATATGCGGGAATTGATGCCTACCGCCAGCCGGTAATCGCTCTTGCCGCCGCCAATGCATGTGGTGGCGAAGCCTGTGGCGGAGAAGCTTGTGGTGCAAAGGCATGTGGTGGAAAGGCTTGTGGTGGGGAGGCATGTGGTGCTGATGCTTGCGGTGGCGCAGCGTGTCCGGCAAAAGCTTGCGGAGGAGATGCTTGCGGTGGTGCTGCATGCGTTACGGCAGCATGTCCGGCAAAAGCCTGCGGCCTGGAAGCTTGTGGTGGTGCTGTATGCGCCGCTGCGGCATGTCCGGGAAAAGCCTGCGGTGCGGACGCCTGCGGCGGTGCAATATGCGGCGGGGACGCCTGCGCTG
The DNA here is from genome assembly GCA_003857025.1 of Methanothrix sp. GTDB lineage: Archaea > Halobacteriota > Methanosarcinia > Methanotrichales > Methanotrichaceae > Methanothrix. Next base: position 10,003 of record RPOO01000055.1, on the reverse strand, counting down.
CAAAGGCTTGCGGTGGTGAAGCCTGTGGCGGAGATGCCTGTGGTGGAAAAGCCTGCGGAGGCTTTGCCTGTCCTGCCAAGGCATGTGGTGCAGACGCATGTGGTGCAGTAGCTTGTGCAGCCAAAGCCTGTGCAGCCAATGCATGTCCTGCTGATGCCTGCGCCGCTAAAGCCTGTGCAATAAACGTCATTCCGTTCATCCCGGTGAGCGGATGATCCGAGATGCAGCGGGACGAAGCATGAATGGGATGGATTAACCGAAATGATCCACCTAGTTAACATGCCCTACGGTTCGTTGACATGTCCCAGCCCGGCCCTCGGCCTGATCAAGTCCAGCCTCACACAGGCTGGGCTTGACTCTCGGGTGTTCAACCTGATCTTTGATTTCGCCCGGCTGATGGGCCAGGACGGGTATGAGATGATATCTCTCTTCAAGGGCACAAAGACGCAGGTGGGGGAATGGCTCTTTGCAGAGCAAGCGTGGGGAAGGTCCTTTGGCCCGTCCGAGGAATGGTTCCTCGATCAGTTTGAGAGGGAGCTTTCCCAAAAGGAGGGACTGATAAAAAGACCGCAAATCCCCGACATGAAGTCATGGCTCATGAAGCTGCGCCACGATGTGATTCCATCATATCTTTGGCAATGCCTCACGCGCCTGGAAACCGCAGGAGATCTGGAGGTTGTGGGCTTCAGCTGCTCGCTCTTCCAGACCGTTTCCTCTTTAGCGCTCGGTAGGCTCATCAAACAGGAGCATCCGGAGACGAAGCTGGTCTATGGCGGCGCCTGTTTTCATGATGTTATGGGCGAGGAGCTTATCAAAAAGGTTCCCTGGATCGATGCAGTCTCCACGGGTGAGGCCGATGATGTCGTTGTTCCCCTTTTCCATGCGCTCTCTTCCGGTCGCGCTCCATCGGAATTGCAGGGAATACTCTATCGAGACGACCAGGAGATCGTCAGCGGCCCTGCATCCCATCCGGTGAGCACTGAAGTCTTTGAAAGTATTCCCGATCCGGATTATAGCGATTTCTTCCTGGATGCGGGACGAGTTGGTCTTCTCGACGACTACCGATGGCGAAAGCGCATTTGTCTGGCCTTTGAGAGTTCTCGGGGCTGTTGGTGGGGCGAGAAGCAGCATTGCACTTTTTGCGGCCTCAACGGCAAGGACATAGCCTTTCGAGCCAAATCACCGGAGCGCGTTTACCGGACGCTGGCCAACTACGAGCGCCTGTATCCCGATTCGATTTGCGAGGCCACCGACAACAATCTTCCAGAAAATTATCTGGACACTCTGATCCCCAAGCTGAAGAGCGATCCGCCCCGCCCCGGCATGAAGATATTTTATGAAGTTAAGAGCAATATGGCAAGAGAGCAGATAAGGGCGATGTCTGATGCGGGAATGGTCTACATTCAACCGGGAATTGAAAGCCTCTCCACTCACCTTCTCAAGCTCATGCATAAGGGCGTGTCTGCCATCCAGAACCTGTATTTCTTGAAATGCTGCCGCGAGTTTGGAATTTTTGCCTTCTGGAATAATCTCTTGAGGATACCTGGAGAGAGGCCCCAAGATTATGCCAAGATGGCATCCATGATTCCCAGCATTTATCATCTCAATCCACCCTATGGCGGCTGCATAAAGATAGAATGCCAGAGATTCAGTCCGTACTTCCTCGGCCAGGCAAAGGGCATAAAGAGCCTCCGCCCGTCGCCCTGGTATGAAGCAGTCTTCCCGCCTGATCTGATTGATTTGGAGCGTGTTGCATATTTTTTTGATGCCGTTTGGGAGGAGACGCTCGATGATGGCGCTTATCGAGAAGTCATGACTGCAACGAGGAGCTGGCTCGCATCCTGGATGGAGCGACCACAGCTGCCAAAGCTGGTCATGCATCGCCGGGAGGACGGCAGCCTGGCGGTAGAAGACACCAGAGATAGCGCTAATGATGGAATTTTAATCGGCACCGGAAGCGGTACCGGAGACTGCACAGGAGACTGCATTAGTGAAAGATCATGCAAAGAGTGGAAGCTTGATGACATCGAGGCCGCAATCTATAGCGCCATCCGGGACCCCGCAAGCGCCGGAAAAGCTGCTTTCAAGGTGAGTAATGTAGCTGGCATCACTTTGGAAAGAGAAGAAGCCCGGCACCATCTTCGCCACCTGGTCGAAATGGGATTGGCGGTGGAGGAGAACGGTGTATTCCTTGGACTTGCCCTGGATGAGAACTTCAAGGAGATTTCTTAGATCTGATTTATGTTGAACAATTTATCAATATTATTAAATTAATTATTAAGCTAATCTGGGGGAGACAAATATGATTCACTTGGTTAATATGCCCTTTGGCTCCTTGACGAGCCCCAATCTGGCTTTGAGCCTGATGAGGTCCCAGCTCGGCGCTGCGGGACTTGACAGCAGGGTCTTCAATTTAAACTTTGATTTTGCCAATAAAATCGGCTTCAATGAATATGAAACGATCGCCCTTTTCAGGGGCGTGGAGACGCAAATCGGAGAATGGCTGTTTGCCGAGCAGGCATGGGGAAAGAGCTTTGGGCCCTCTGTTGATGAATTCTTGGAGCCTTTGGATAGAGAACTGGGGCGAATCCCCAATATCACAGACAAAAAACAGTGGCTGCAAAAGATTCGCAGGGATTTGATTCCATCGTATCTGTGGCAATGCCTGCTGCGATTGGAGGCGGCGGGAGACATGGAAGCGGTGGGCTTCAGTTGCTCGCTATTCCAGACCATCTCATCTCTCGCGCTTGGGCGGCTGATCAAGCAGGAGCACCCTGAAACCAAGCTAGTCTATGGTGGAGCCTGTTTCCACGGCGAGATGGGCGAGGAGCTTATCCAGAGAGTTCCTTGGATAGATGCCGTCTCCACCGGCGAGGCCGATGATGTAATAGTTCCGCTCTTTCAGTCGCTGACGGACGGCAGGCCGCCCGGAGGACTGCAGGGCATACTGTATCGTGATGATGGCGAAATTCAGAAGGGCCCTGCCAGCCGACCTGTAGAACGTGCGGTCTTTGAAAACCTGCCCGACCCAGATTACAGCGATTTCTTCCTGGACGCGGGCGGAGTCGGGCTTCTCAACGATCCGGGATGGCTGCCGAGGCTCAATCTCCTGTTTGAAAGCTCCCGCGGCTGCTGGTGGGGCGAGAAGCAGCACTGCACCTTTTGCGGCCTGAACGGCAGGGATCTGACCTACCGAGCTAAATCGCCTGAGCGCGTATTCCAAACGCTCGCCAATTTCTCCGCCACCTATCCCGGTTCCTTCTACAGGGCAACGGATAACAATTTGTCCATGAACTCATTCGATTCCCTGATACCGAAGCTCAAGAACGAGCCGCCAAAAAGTGACCTCAAGATCTTCTATGAGGTCAAGAGCAATATGAATAGATCCCAGATTAAGGCTTTGTCGGATGCGGGGATCGTGTACCTGCAGCCGGGAATCGAGAGCCTGTCTACTCATCTGCTGAAGCTGATGCGAAAAGGGGTCTCAGCTCTGCAAAACATCTTCTTTATAAAATGCTGCCGCGAGTACGGGATCTACGCTTCCTGGAATAATCTGATACGCATTCCCGGTGAGTCTCCACAGGACTATGATGATATGGCTAGGCTTATTCCCCAGATCGTTCATCTCAATCCGCCCCAGGGTGGCGCAAGAAAGATCGAATGCCATCGGTTCAGCCCATATTTCTCCGGCCAGGCCAAGGGCGCGAAAAACGTCAATCCTCTGCCCTGGTACTCTGCCATCTATCCATCGGATGATGTCCGATTGTCTCATGTTGCATATTTCTTCAGAGCCGATTGGGAGGATACTCTGAACGACTCGATCTACGAGCCGGTGATCAATGAGATCCAAGATTGGCTGAAGATTTGGATAAGCCAGCCGGAGCTACCGCAGCTCGCGACGCATTATCTGGACGACGGCACGCTGTTAGTGAGCGATACCAGAGGCGGATGCCTCAAGGAGCGGGTATGTGATGCAGAAGAAGCAATGGTCTATCGAGCCATCAGTGATCCCGCCGGCTTCTCCAAGATAAGAGCTTCATTGGAAAAAGAGACAGGTCGGGAATGGCCTGAGAATAAAGTTCAGAATTGTCTGCAGTCGTTTTTAGATAGCGACCTCGCCATAGAGGAGAACAATGTTTTTCTCGGCCTTGCTCTTCCCAAAGGGACAATCGATCCGCCATATTCCATCAGATGTTTGATCCCCATGCCAAACTAGGATGAAAGCCGCAGTTGCCGCTGATCAATTGAGTCCCAAGAGCTGAATGCAAATGTGATAGCAAATACGACTGCAAATGCGATTGTGGCAGCAAATGCGACTGCAAACGCGAGCGCAAATCTTTTGTCAAGCGGCAATGTCGGCTGCAATGCCAATTGGGGCTGAAAGCAAATCTCAAATGATAGCCTAAGTTAGGGCGGTTTCGCTGCATGGATCTGATGGAAATCTCATTTTTTAACAGTTTTTGTTTTTTAGTTCACAGGATGGGGCATTTAAACATATTTTTATTATTCATACTGAGAGGTTGCGGCACCTGATTTAAATAGGACTTTACGCTAGTGGGGAGAGGAGCCTGATCTGATGAATTCCTATGGCAGCAAATTTCCGTATCTTCCGGAGCGGATTTCTCGGCTGGGAGAGCTGGCGTGTAACCTTTGGTGGAGCTGGCATCCTGAGGCGAAGAGTCTGTTTTACCTGCTGGCCGGGAACGGCACGGAGTTCAAATCCCAAAATCCGGTGTTGCTGCTCTCCGAGATGGAAAAGTCAGTGCTCGACAATGCCGCCAAAGACTCCAGATTTCTCAGGCGTTACGATGCGGTCATGGCCAGGTTCGATGCAGAAGTAAACGCCTACGATAGCTGGTTTTATTCTAAAGTTCAAGATCCAGGACTGTACCCCATTGCCTACTTCTCAGCCGAGTTCGGCCTGCACCATTCCCTGCCCTTTTACGCTGGCGGCCTCGGCTTTCTGGCAGGCGACTTCCTAAAGGAATGCAGTGACCTCGGCGTGCCCACCGTCGGTGTGGGCTTCATGTATCCTGAAGGCTATTTGCACCAGAAGGTCTCCGCCGACGGCTGGCAGATGAACGAGAGTGAGACGCTCGACCGGAGCCATGCGCCCATCTGCCGCGTCCATGACAAAGATGGCCAGCCGTTGACCATCAAGGTTCCTATCAGCGAGCGCTCCATCTACTTCGAGGTCTGGAAGGCTCAGATCGGCAGGGTTCCTCTCTATCTCATCGACACTGATATCGATGCCAATGATCCATGGAACCGCGGCATATCCTCGCGCCTTTACATCGGCGACTCGGAGCAGCGGCTGGTTCAGGAGATAATCCTCGGCATCGGCGGCACGCAGATCCTGAATGCCCTGGGCATTCGCCACTCCGTGCTGCACCTCAACGAGGGCCATTCCTCCTTTGCCATTCTTGAGAGAATCCGGGAGAAGGTGGAGAAGGGCCTGGGCTACCGGGATGCATCAGACCAGGTGCGAGCCACCACGGTCTTCACCACGCACACGCCAGTTCCCGCCGGCCACGATGTATTTCCTTTCGCGCTCATGGACAAGTACTTCGAGTCCTACATTCCCCTGCTGGAGATGAGCCGCGACGAGTTTTACCGGCTGGGCATGGACCCGCGAAACCCCGATGCAGGCTTCAATATGACCGCTTTCGCCCTGCGCATGTCCGCCTACTGCAATGCCGTGAGCAAGAGGCACGGCGAGGTCACAAGGAGCATGTGGCATCACCTCTGGCCCAATGTTCCTGAGCGCGAGGTGCCCATCGGCTACATCACCAACGGCGTGCACGTCCCCACCTGGATCGATTCGCGCCTGGCTACCCTCTTCAACCGCTATCTCGGCCCGAACTGGCTTAATGATCACGACAATCCCTCCATCTGGCAGCTCGTGGATGATATTCCGGATGCGGAGCTGTGGAGAGTTCACCGCCTCTTGAAGATGATCTTGATCGCGATGATGCAGGAGAGGGCCCGCGAGCGCTGGAGGGAGCATGCCGATCCCAACATCATCATGGCTTCGGGAATCATGTTCGATCCCAACACTCTGACCCTCGGCTTTGCTCGCCGCTTTGCCACCTACAAGAGAGCCAACCTGATTTTGCAGGATATGGAGCGGCTGAAGGGCATTCTGAACAATCCCAAGCGTCCCGTGCAGATCGTTTTCGCGGGCAAAGCCCATCCTGCCGACAATGCGGGCAAACAGCTATTGCAACGGGTCTTCAACGCCGCCCGGGACCCGGATATCGGCGGACGGGTGGCCTTCATCGAGGATTACGACGAGGAGATCGCCCAGTATCTGGTTCATGGAGTGGATGTCTGGCTAAATAATCCCCAGCCGCCCTTCGAGGCGTCGGGAACGAGCGGCATGAAGGCAGGCATCAACGGCGTACCCCATCTGAGCGCCCTGGACGGCTGGTGGATCGAAGGATACAACGGCTCAAACGGCTGGGCCTTCGACGGCAAGAATGAGTGGTCTGCAGCATCCGATATAGTTGACGCCGAGGAGCTTTATTCAATCCTGGAAAAGCAGATCGTGCCCCTATACTATGATAAGGATGAAGCGGGCGTTTCCTCTGCCTGGGTCAAGGTCATGAAGGAATCGATAAAGAGTGCAGCCCCAATGTTCAGCTCGCGGCGCATGGTCAAGGAGTACGCCCTGAAATTTTATCAGGATGCTCTGTCTTATGCGAATGGCATGAGTCCTTGAGCGAAATTTATATAAGTTCAAGTTTAATATAATTTTTTAAATCGAATCGTTTGCGTCTTCCCCTTAAATTCTCTCAAATAGACAGAGATGTTCGAGCAAACATCGGGATTTGCAGCATGACCGCTTTTGCACCAAAAAGATGAAATGATTGAGAGCCATTACCTTCCAGCAATGACTCGGGTGACAAGAGGAATGCGAGCAGAGCTGATTTTATTCTTGGTGCTGTTTTCAGCATCACCTATCATGGCCTCCCACGAAACGGGAGTGGTTGGGCCGTACAATGTTTCATTTGACATGAACACGACAATGGACTATAGCGTCATCGTGGAAAAATCCTCCAGCGGGGTTACGGAGGACGGCGTTAAATTCGATAGGTACAATATGTCCGTGCAGAGCACCGATTACTTTGCCTGGATTGTGCTCACTCGATACTCTGCACCAATGCTGGCCAATATCACCGCCAACGCTTATATTGTCCAGTCCGCACTCGTCGGGTCGGGTGCCGATGAGCCCAATTATTATCAGCCCCTGATCGACGGCAAGCCGGGTGTGCTCGGCAACTTCAGATTTGAGAGGCAGGACTTGGGCAACGGTCAATACGAAGAGGGCGACTTGGTTGTTGCCGCCAGCTACTCTCCTGATGCAAAGGTCCAGGAAAACGGCGAATATCGCGGGATCACCAACATTAGACTCCTTTCCACCTTCCCCTGGGAGGTTACCAGAGATATGCTCTATGACTTCCATGTGGAAGCGTCGGGCGATCAGGCTGCATCTCAAACTTTGTCTGAGAACCAATCGCAAAAGAAACCGCAAAACCAATTGCAAAACGCATCACAAGATCAATCGCTCAACCAATCACAGGTTCAGGCCCTAAATCTATCGCAAAACCAAACAACGGCGCAAATGCCCGAATTGCCGTCATATCTGCGACTCTAATCAGTTCGGAAAAGATTTCGCAAAATCAATTCGCAATCGTGAACTCCTCCCGCGCCCTGAAGGGTGGGGACTTCCCGCAGTTTCGACTTCTTGTCGAAACTCTCGCAGACCCGCGGTCAGCGAGATTCGTCCTTCGCAATCCTACGAGTTAAAAAAATTGATCGCTTCCGATGCGATAGATGGAATGGGATCCAATGGCGATCCCGGCTCGTTCATCCAGACGGGCCTGGATGCATCTCTTTTCTCCCAAAATCAGGCTACTGCTGATGAGAGGCAGCGGAGATACGTGTCGCGATCTATCTCAGACTGAACCAATAGGCTATTCAATTGTTATTCTTTTTTATCTGTTGATTTAAGTCAATCCTTCGATTTTTCTTTGGGAAAAATTCGATAAATAACATGGATTTGTTGATAAAAAAATATCCGGCGACCTGCTCGAATCTCGCCGGTATTTAGAAATCTATCTTGTTTTGATTCACTGATCGTTTTCGCTATCCAGATGTTCATAGAGGATTCATGTAAGTATTAGATGATCTTTACATAAAAATCATCCTTTAATAATAAGGCCGTCTTGGTATGCTTGGAGGAATTTCAATTACAATGATAAAACTGATGTTGTCGGTAATGTTGCTTGGAATGCTGGCAGCGACAGGCGCTGCACAAGATGGCGGCCCCGATGGGTTCGGTGGCGACTTTGGTGGAGATCATCATTCCGGTGATGGCCACGGTGACTTTGGCGGTCACCATCCCGGGTCCGACTGGCTGAATCCGGGAGGAGTTTCGTCTACTTATTACTGGTCGTATCCCTCATCCTACTATTATAGCTGGTATCCCTATACCTACAGCTATTACCCAAGTTACTACTACACAAGCCCGGTTTACACAGCACCCGTCTATACTGCACCCGTCTACACTAGCTACTATTACGACCCGGTGGTCTACAATTACTGGGACCCCTGGTGGGCAGCCAATGCCTATGGTGCGGGAGGAGCAAGCTATTCGTATTCCAGCAGCTGGTCCTGGACAACCTATCACGGCGGGCTCTTCTTCTAAGGAGCCGCTAAAAAAGTTCCAAGCATCACTCTGATCTTGCGTAATTTCGAGAAGAGGATTTCGAGAACAAGATTAGAAACGGAAACAGAGAATTAAAAGACCGCAGGATCAAGAGATAATCGATTGGACCAAGATTGGACCGTTTAGATTGACGAAAATGCCTGACCATATTTCAGGCATCGAAACATCGGCTTTAGGATGATTTAGCAAAAAAGGCAGCCGGTTTGCCGGGGAGTCAAGCCTGCTGCTGCCTTCCCTAGCTCGTCAGCAGAAATCCTGAAGCTGGATATAAATTTATATCTATGTATTTTTAAAATTGTGCTTATTTGCGCGGTTTAATTCACTTCAAGAGTTGACTTGAAGAACCGCCAATCAGGATGGTGCAAAGCGCTGTGTATCTTTCTCATCAAGTCGGCAGGCACAGCATGGTTTCCATCATCTCCACCGGCCCGCATCAGATCGTCGTGAGCGATTCCTAGTAGGTTATGATCCAGGGCGTATGTGGCGGTTATCTCTTGATCCTCTGCGGTGATAATGGTTATAATCAGCCTGGCCCTCTTGCCCAAAATATTTATAAAGAAGTAGGACGAACCGCGCATTTCAGGAAGCCTGTTCAAAAGGCGCTGATAATCCTGCACGGATCTCACCTGGGTAAGGGCGAATGCCTCATTAATCGGCATATCCAGCTTCGCTTTTTCCGGGTCAAAGACAATTCGCTCTATTGGGCCAGTCATCTATTACTATTATTGGGAACTACTAGATTAAAAACTTTCCTTAGTTTGCCCTTGCTGGTCAGGCAAGGACGACGCAAAAAAAATGAAGATGCGAATGGCAATGCTAGGAGAACATGGCAGAGCATATTGTTTTATTCTTCAGAAATTCACACCTCTTGCTTCGCCGCTGCCAGGTTTATGGTGAGATTGCTCCGGCTTATGGTCCTGTCATCATCGAGGATGCTCAAAGTTATTCTATCGTTATTCGCGACCCAGGGTGCAGTGCCCTCGGCCAGAAAATCCTCGTAGTCTGCATCCAGGCTGAACCATCCATCTGCGGTCGCCTTTGCGGTCTTCTTTTGGCCGGTTCTCTGGTTTTCAGCCATGACCGTAATAGTGCTGATATCTACGTTTTCCGGCAAATTGAGCTGTGTCAAATCGATATTATTTGGCGTTGAATTGGATTGGGTTAAATTGGATTGGGTTAAATTGGATTGGGTTAAATTGGATTGGGTTAAATTGGATTGGGTTAAATTGGATTGGGTTAAATTGGATTGGGTTAAATTGGATTGGGTTAAAT
>RPOO01000054.1 GCA_003857025.1 Methanothrix sp. | reverse complement strand
TGCAGGCTCAGGATGAATTTGGTGATCCCTGGTGCGAAGTTTCCGATGCCGATCCCTAGAATCATGGCGGCGAATATCCACAGAGTCAAGTACCTGGATAAAAAGTCCAATCCGTTGCGTTTTCCCTCAGTCATTTTTAGCACCCGTTTTCGGCATTGCAGCATCCAGCAGTTCGTTATGGATCGCTATTTTTCTTTTGCTATTGATTCGGATTCATGGCAAGTTGAAGCTGATTTTGAAGCTGATTGCATGTCGCATATTTTGGCATCTGCCCTGCACACCATTTCGGTCAGATCATCCCGAAAGGCCGATCCGAGGTTTTCAAATAAGCATCTTTCAAGATCGTTTCTCGGCTCTTCCAGGGTGTAATACATCCACAATCCGTCCCGTCTCGCCTTCAGAAAACCTGCTCGACGAAGGAAGGAAAGATGGCGAGACGCTTTAGTCTGAGATATGCCCAGGGCGGCTTCAATCTGGCAGACGCAAAGCTCTCTACTATGGAGCAAGAGGATAATTTTCAAGCGCGTTTCATCGGAGAGAGCCTTGAACAATTCGACATGCAGACTCATCTGACCCATTAAACAATATGTGTATATGCGAATATATGAATGTTTTTAGGATTTTATCATTTGACGTATTTGCGGTTAAACCATATTTTTCTGATTTTTCCAATTTATCAGAAAAACTTAAATACTCAGAAGATACAGGAGATTTAGGTGCAAGACATGACCGACGAAAATGAGGCGGAATCCTGCTGCATGGCAGGAAAAATGAGCTGCTGTAAAGTGGAATCGATTGTCTCCGTGGATGAGCGCGGACAGATGGTGCTGCCCAAAGAGATTCGGGCCAAGGCCGACATCCGGGCGGGCGACAAGCTTGCCGTGGTGAGCATGGAAAAGAACGGCAAGATTTGCTGCTTATCCCTGATCAAGGTTGAGGAGCTTGAGGCAATGGTCAAGTCGATTCTTGGGCCTGTAATGGATGAGATCTTTAAGAAATAGGGCCAGATCGTCGTATTTTATAAAATGTATTTAATGTTTATTTGTTTAAAATAAATTTGTTGGATGCAATGGTGAAAAATATGCAAGACGAAGAAATAAAGAAAGTAGTAAGAGCCAGATACGCGGGCGTTGCCCAGCAGAGCGGCTCGTGCTGTTCATCAGCGTGCTGCGGATCGGCCAAGCCCAAAGAGATCAGCAAGAAGATGGGCTACACGGAAGAGGAAATTCAAGCGGTCCCGTCCGGATCGAACCTGGGACTTGGCTGCGGAAATCCGACCGCGCTTGCTGAGATAAAAGCGGGCGATACAGTTCTTGACCTGGGGTCCGGCGCAGGCTTCGACTGCTTCCTGGCCGCGGCCAAGGTCGGCCCGACGGGCCGGGTCATCGGTGTGGACATGACGGAAGAGATGGTGGCGCGGGCCAAAGATAATGCGGCGAAGGGAGTATACCGAAATGTGGAATTTCGGCTCGGTGAGATCGAGAAGCTACCCGTCGAGGATGGCAGCGTTGATGTGATCATCTCCAATTGCGTCATCAATTTAGTGCCGAACAAGGAAAAGGCTTTCCGCGAGGCGTTTCGAACTTTGCGGCCCGGCGGCAGGCTGATGGTCTCGGACATCGTTCTTCTCAAGAAGCTCCCGGACTTCGTTAAGGAATCGATCGAAGCCTATGTCGGCTGCGTCGCAGGAGCTGCCATGAAAGAGACTTATTTGGGTGCCATGAGGTCGGCGGGTTTCAAAGATGTCACTGTGGTCGAAGAGTCCGTCTTCCCGTTGGACTGCATGACCAACGATCCCACGGGGAAGGCGATACTGCAGAGCATGAAAGGATCTGCTGAGGAGATCAAAAAGATTGAGGGGTCGATATCCAGCATCAAAGTTCGCGGAATCAAGCCAGCTTAGCGAGATTCGGGCGAGCGAAATGCTCAGGCTCGATACTTTTTTGCCAGCCGAAATGGCTATCGTTTGGTTTGAAATCGTGGCCGCTCCGATTTTTAGCATTGTTCTTCAAGGGGAACCTATTTATAATCCTTTAATTAACAATTGTGATCGGTGAGATTAAAATGAGGGATCGTCTTTGCTGACGCTGCAATCGAGCAGCCAAATACGAATTTAGACCGCCTGCCGCCATCAGCCAAACTGGTCATCAAAGTGCTGGAGTCCGGCAGCCTCATGACCCAGAAAGAGATTATAAACAAGACGTATCTGCCAGCCAGGACAGTCAGGTATGCCCTGAACAGGCTCAAAGAAGAGAATCTTCTCCAGCAGAGGTTCTACTTCCAGGATGCGCGTCAAAGTCTCTACGGGCTGAAGACCCTTGCCCCGGAGGTGATGAGCGCATAATCCTCTTTTTTCCGTTTGATTATGATTAAATAAAAGAAAGGCAATTCTAAATGATTAGAGAGAATGATAATATGAAACACATAAAAGTGCAGCTTGCAAAGAAGCAGGCCGATGGCTACGTTATTCCACTGGGTGCGATCAACCTCGTCAATGTGGTAACTGATGTGGGAATGGTCGGTTGCGGTGCATTTGATGTGGCGGCTTTGAATAACTTCGGCTACCCGGCAGCCAAGGTCAGACCGTCAAGCGGCAGCTCCATCGCCACAGTTGACGATCTATTGGCAGGAATCATCAAAGAAGTGAATCCTGCGGCGGAGAAGCTGGGATTGAAGGTCGGCATCACCGGAAAAGAGGCGCTCGATCTGCTGTGACATCATACCTATCAAAAAAGTTAAAGATAAAGGAAAAGTGGAGTCGTTAGCTCCTTTTCTCCTCTATTTCTCGGCCTTGGCTTTATCATCCTTGGCGTAAACGTCTCTTAGATCCACGACCTTCTTGGACTTTCCAGCCGTTCGCGGAATGGAGCCTTTCTCCACCAGCTCGATCTTGCTTCGCACATTCAGAACGGACTTGAGCTTCTCCTCGGCCTTCCTCTGAATTCTGGCCAGGTCCTGCAGCTCTCCGGTGAAGGCTTCATCCTTCATCTCTACCTGGATGCTGATCTCGTCCAGGCCATGCCGCTTGCGGTCAACGACGACCTGGAAGTAGTTGCCAATCTCAGGAATGCTCACCAGCACGTCCTCGATTTGGCTGGGGAATACGTTGATGCCGCGCACGATGAGCATGTCGTCCGCCCGGCCCAGGAAGCGATGCAGCTTCCGGCTGGTGCGCCCGCAGCTACACTTCTCATCCATGATGTAGGTCACGTCGCCGGTATGGTAGCGAATGAGGGGCATGGCTTCCTTGGTGAGCGATGTTATGACCAGTTCGCCCGGCTCGCCCGGCGCGCAGGGCTGCTCATCCTTATCCAGAATCTCGATCAGGAAATGATCCTCCCAGATGTGCAGGCCGTTCTGCTCCTGGCATTCAAAAGCGACACCCGGCCCCATCATCTCGGATAGGCCGTAGGAATCGTAAGCCTTGATGTGCAGCGCCTCCTCCAGCTCTTTGCGGGACTCGTCCGACCAGGGCTCGGCTCCGAAGCAGCCGATACGCAGCTTCAATTTATCGACGACGCCCTTGGCCTTGGCAGTCTCGGCTAAATAGAGCGCGTAAGAGGGCGTGCAGTGCAGAACCGTAACCCCGAAGTCCATCATGATCTCAAGCTGGCGCTCGGTGTTGCCCACGCCCGATGGGACAGCCATCGCGCCCATGCGCTCGATGCCGTAATGAACCCCGAGGCCGCCGGTGAAAAAGCCGTAGTTCACAGCGTTCTGAAAGATGTCTCCCTTGGTGACGCCGACCATGACGAAGTCCCTGGCCATCAGATCCGACCAGGTGGCGATATCATTGGCAGTGTAGCCGACGACGGTGGGCTTTCCGGTTGTCCCGGATGAGGCGTGAACCCGGACGACCTCATCGCGCGGAACAGCGAACAGACCGAAGGGATAATTTTCTCGCAAATTCACCTTGCGAGTGGTGGGAAGCTTGGAGAGGTCCTTCAGGCTCTTGATATCCTGGGGCTTGATTTTAGCCTCGTCCATCTTGTTGTGGTAAAACGGGACGTTCTCGTAAACCTTCTCCACGACGCTCTTGAGCCTTTGCAGCTGCAGCTCTTCCAGCTCATCTCTATTCATTAGCTCCAATTTCGGTTGCCAGTAATTCATTTTAATTCCCTGATGAATTTGATTTGCGTGCTTACATGCTACATGCTACGCAGTGCCATCGGTAGAGAAAACGTCAGGGTATATCAAGACTTCCGATGCGAAAAATTGCCGAGCACAGCTCAATAAAAGCCACATTTGCAGACGGTTTTTCAAGTATTCAGGTTCAGATCGAATGATGAGGCCGGTGTTCCGCAGATGTTCCCTGTAAAAGGAGACCGGCAGTCAGGTGCATTCGCAGCAGCTTCCCGAAAAGCATGTCCGCGCATTCAGCTACTGGCCACCAATCTCCGCTTCATCTCGCCATGCCGGTTCGCGGGCGGCATTAAGCGGCGTAAATGGCCAGTTTCACCATATTTTCTAACTTGTAGTATTGCGAAAGACGAATCTTGCTGACCGCGGGTCTGCGAGAGTTTCGGCGAGTTGTCGAAACTGCGTGAAGTCCCCGGCCTTCAGGCTGCGCAGGATGAAAGCGGAGTCCTTTGCCCTGATTACTTCCGCCCTGCACTCAAATTATATATGAATGGGTAGAGGCATTACAAATCAAAGATGATCCACTACAAATATCCGATATTTCCCGACAAGATAACTCAGCAAAAATTAGCTGAAGCTCTGGATGCTTGCAGATGGCATGTATTGCAGCATCCATGATGCATCCTGGTCAAAGTTCATATTCATGCTCTTCCCCTGGACTTTCCGTCCAGTGGAGCTGCAGACGACAGTCAGCTGCACGTACAAGGCTCAAAGTGCTGGTCGAGAGCTGACAAAGGTAGATCCTAGTACAGCTAGGCTTGATTAAGGCAATGAATATGACAGGATAATCCATCGTTGTGAATGGATTAAATCATGGTTCTATTTCGGCCTCGCTATACTCGCTCATTTCAGCCGGATATTTGGCGTCTCCGTCATGTTGCAATGCGGCTTTCAGATTACCACAATTTGTATTGAATTATTAAACGACCTTGATCCGTCTTTTCTAATTGCAACCACGTCTGCCGAATATGTGCCTGTTACAACATTTGCTTTCCAAATGCCGGAATATTCGTTCTTGGAAACATGCCCTAGAGCCAATTTATCTACCACAACGCCCGACATGTTTTTAATGAATGCAAAGGCAGATATCTCCGTCTCATTTTCAGCGGAAAGAGAACTGTCGTCAGATGAATTTCCTCCCTGCGTCCGGCCCGGCAAAGACTCGTTGTTCCTCGGCCCGAAGGTTGCAGATATCTTCGAGGCACTCTTGGCCACCACTGGATTAGGATTTGCGTCAGCATTCAGCAAATCGATATTAATTGCAGGATTATCCAGCAGGCCGGAATTAGCAAAATTGCTTTGAGAAAGACTATTCTTTGCATCCGAATTGGGGTCTGAGCTTGAGTCGGAATTAAACTCGGAATTGAACTTTTCATTATCCATCCGGGAAGCTTTTGGTCCGGATAGCTTAGCAGCATTATCTGCGACTTTGCCGTTCAGAAAATCCGTCGCAGTGTCGGTCCAATCCGGCACCTTCGCGCTACATGCCGAGCATCCTTCCGCATACGCCTCTTGAATCAGGCTCGCTGCACCAATGGTGAGAAATATAAAGACAAGAAGGACAATCGGCACTGCCGCTATTCTCTCTTTTTCCAAGTTATTTGTCCTAAGCCAAAGCTTTATCCGAGACATCCATTTTCTCACAGGCGTTAATTATGCGCCTTCTGTTCATATGGTTTATGGGCGATCTTGCTTTTTCGACAGATCTCGCAGTTTTTTATCGATTTGGATTTTCATCTGCCGCACAGCTGACTGCAGCAATACGCTCCCCGCGCGGTCCTAGACATTTTCGAAGTTGCCTGGTGGCTAAAAACTTACCTCTACCCAGTACTTTCCTCGTTGCGGTGCCTTCTTTATGGCATTTTCTCTCTCCATATTTTGAAGCTCGTCCAGCCAATCGTTGAGCTTCTTGCCGGGGTTATGCTCGGTCCAATATGATTGAAGCCTAATATGTCCGTCACACATATGGTTCAGGCTCATGCCGCGCCTGCAGATGGGGCCGCTGCACGGTCCGTGGCCTTTGAGGTCGCACTCAGGATTAGTCATTTCATTTTCCTTGAATGCTGATCGAGCTTATCAAGATTTTCCAAAGATTTTTCCGCGAAGACAACTGCGACCAAACAATTATATCGCAAGAAGAATCCTATCCGCAATTATTAGAGGGAGCTGGAGGAAGCTAATTAATGGTAGATGACGATTCTAAAGTAGGCCAAAATGACAGTCATTGGAAACACTCAATGACGGATACCATCATCTGCGTTCTCCTTTTTGTCTCGACGTTCATATTGTACCTGGGTTCTTAGCGCCAACGATCTTCACAGGCGACTCGGCTGATGCCACCTTGGCATCTTATGCTCTAGGCATGCCTCATCCACCCGGTTTTCCCGTTTATACCTGGGTCGGACACCTGTTCACGCTCATTCCCATAGGCGATATCGCATATCGGGTCAACCTCATGTCGGCGTTCTTCGGAGCCCTCGCAATACCCGTTGTATATGCAATAATACGATCGTCGGCTCAAAAATTCGAGGGAAGATTTTCTGCTGGAGCATCTCGCTTTGGGGCCATCGTCGGATCAATGTCCCTGGCATTTTCCATCACCTATTGGGCTCAGGCTGAAATCGCCGAGGTCTACACGCTCAATATATTCATCATAGCATTAATGATTCTATTTTCCCTGAAATGGGCAGAAGAAAGAAATCCCAAATACCTTTATCTGCTCTCGTTACTCTTTGGCCTGAGCTTGGGCATTCATGCGTCAAATATCCTTTTTGCACCGTTCTTCTTAGCGTTCTTGTTTCTGACGGACCGCAAGGCAATGCTCGATATGAGAGTGCTGATACCTGCAATCGCTCTCTTCCTGGCAGTCGGCATGATTCAGATCGTTTATCTGTATGTCAGAGCAATGCAGGTGCCGGCATACATGTACTCGGACATTAGATCAATGAATAGCTTCTTGTCGTATATCACGGCAAAGGAGTACTCAGCTGCGCCTTTCTCGGTTTCTCTGTCATCGGGGATTTCTATGTATGTCGAGTTCCTGGCAGCAAACTTCTCTCTTGTTGGAATGGCAATTGGTATGGCCGGACTTGCCCTTTCTATAAAGAGGGACTTGCTGCGTTCCGGCTTTTACATCTCCCTCTTCGCGGTGAATGTTCTATATTTCGTACGGTTCGAATCAGGTGATATCGCCGACAAGCTCGTTCCCTCCTTTATGATATTCTCCATCTTCATAGGCTTGGGGATATGGGAGGTCCTGAATATAATCCTGGGACCGCTGGCCGATGAAAATGATTCCAAAAAGCTGCTGATCAAAGACAACCTCGGCAAAGTTGTCTTGGTCGTGCTGGTCCTGATCGTATCGGCAATCGTTCCAGTCACGTCCTATGCCGCCTATTCCCAAGAGATCGATCAAATGAGGAGCACGGAGCTTCCCTTCTTTCTATTGGATGCTCTGAAAGAAGTTCCGGCCAATTCGACGATCCTGGATCAATGGGCAACTTGTGAGCCGCTCAAGTATTATCAGGTCGTGCACAATGTGAATCCGACCGTTGAGATTGTTGGTGCCGATCCCGTTGATTGGACCGATCGCATCGACGAACGGACGGGGAAAAGCAGTGTCTTCATGGTGGAAATAGATAAAGAAGTATTGAAAAAATATAGCGAGATACCCGTATTGAATATGCCGGGCGTCGGCGTGCTCTACAAGATTTATCCGGGCAAGATGTCTTTTTCAGCGGAAAATTCCGCTATACAAAATCCGATAAACAAATCATTCGACGGAACGGTGAGACTGCTCGGAACCAATCTGATTCAGAAAAACGGAGAGAGAGGTTTCACAATAACATACTTCTGGCAAAGCCAGGAGAAAACCCCAAAGGACTTGATCGTTTATGTAGATCTTGTGAATGAGAATGGAAATCCCGTGCTGGAAGATGTTCATGTTCCGATCTATGGCATATATCCTACATCAAAATGGGTTCAAGGCGAGGTGTTGGCCGAGAACTATAATGTGCGTCTGCCGTCATCGGTCAAACCTGGAAACTATCAGGTATTTCTGATGGGCATATGGAATAAGGAAATCCCGGGAGATTATGAAAGGATACTCCTCGGCAATATCGAAGCCGAATAGGCTGCTGCCGCCATGAGGGCTGCAGCACATTTATTCTATTAATGAAATTGATGAAAACACTGATTATGTTATTGCACTGTAATTATTTTTTACCAGATATATTGGCACTCTTCTGATCTGCGCTTGCGCACTATCTCACTTAGTACATCCACGGCTTCAACCAGTGTCTCTCTTACGACCACGGGATGGCCCGTCACCTTGACCCAAACTCTTCGCACGCCGATGTTATCGGAAAACTCCACATCAGCAGACTCGCGAGCGCACCACTGCACGGCATCTTCAATGTTTGTAATCTGATTTGACTCTCGAATGAATCTATTATACTCGCTTGCCATTATAAAGCCCACCTCAATCATTAAGGATATTGCTGATTCAACTGACAAAGACTTGTTCGAGTTCAGTCTATTTGAGGATATCGGATGAACGATAGGCCAACAAAAGTCTCTATACTTGGTAATAATCTGAATTTTTATAGATCTTTTGAGTTAGCGCCAGCCAATACAGCGAACTACTATTCGAAGTAAAATAAGATACATTCATAATGATTAATTCTGCAAATAAATGGGACGCTCAATGCCGAAGCGAAAGATCCGTTAAGCGCCTACCTGTGAAACAATTTAAAAATTAAAAGCAAGGGCTTAACCCTATACCCATTTATATGTCGGCTCCATTATCTTGTTAAAATTTTTGATTATCGCGGCTGCATCAGTCCTATTGAAACTGCTGTCCATCATCTTGGTGCATACGCAGCGCAGCGCAATCTTCTCCATCTTGAGGGCATTGCTGTCATCCGGCTTGGAAGCCAGGCCGAATGTCTCGAAAAGGTGCTCTTTCTCGTCCAGGTGTGCGCTCTTTCCCCATTTGCCAAACATTTCGGAGGCGTGGTCCAGGAGATGCTGGTCGAAGCTCTCAGGGAGCTTGCAGCCTTCTATCAGCTTCAAGAATTCTTCTTTTTTCATAATGACCCCTCGCTTTTTGGGTTGTATTTCAATTGCTAATCACTCTATTTGAGCTGTCTGAATATAAAAACTAGTTGATTGATGATGCTGCCATCTGCGTACATCCAAAAGCTTGATATCTTGCTTGATATCTTCTTTCTTTCATATTTAACTGATTCAAAATTATGGTGCGTTGGAGAAGTCTGTTAAAGGGATGACAAAATGAGAATTCAATTGGCTGCATTTGCAGCACTTCTGGTGGCAGCAGCGTGTCTTCCGGCAACTGCCTCCTTGCCGGATTATCCGGCAAATGCCACGACGCCGATCCAAAATCTAGTGGCCGTTCTCACTGATTTCGGCACTGATGATTATTATGCCGGCGCTCTGGAGGGCTCGATATATGGCGCAAATCCATCCGTCAGGATCTCCACAATAACTCATCAGGTCAGGCCTTTCAGCATCGCGGATGGCTCGTACATCCTTGCCAAAGCTGCCTGGAGATACCCATCAGGTACGGTTTTTATGGCCGAAGTTGATCCCGGTTCCGACGAGAGTCGGAGGTTCATAGTCTTGGAGACCACAGACGGCAAGATCTTTGTGGGACCGGACAATGGAATATTCACCGGCGTCATGGATGAGCTGGGGCTGGCCCGAGTCTTTCAGATCACAAACACGACCCTCATGAACCAAGGGCAAAAATCCGCCACATTCCGGGCTTTTTCCATCTCGGGACCTGTAGCTGCCCGCCTGGCTGGAGGCACTCCAATCGATTCGGTCGGCCCAATGATAACGGACCCCATCAGGCTCTCTATAGCCCGTCCGAAAAGAAACGGGTCACAAATCTCTGGAACAATCGTTCATATCGACAGCTACGGAAACCTCTTGACGAATATTCCCGGCAAATTGGCAGGTGAGGCAGGAATACATACTGGAGACCCTCTGGGAATATCGCTTGCCAATAAGGACTACAACGCCACCTATGCGATCACTTACAGCGATGTGGACAATGGAGAATGGCTGGCCATGAATGACCCGGAAGGACTGATCGAAGTGGCCAGAAATATGGAAAATGCTGCAGCAACGGCCAATGTTTCCAGCGGAGAAACAATATCGTTATCATTGATATCGTGATGCTGCCGCATCGCTCAGGCACATTGCTGCAACGAGCGCTGCAATAACAATAAAATTGCAGCATCTTTTTTTTGGCAGCATATTCAATGGCATAAAGAAGCAAGAGAGATGCTAAATGAAGAGAAAGTAAATGAAGTGAAAGGAGATATTAAAGCAGTCTCGCGGATTCGATCTTGGCGCATCTCCCCGCCACTACACTGAATCCTTCTCGATCAAGCTTCTTTATGGCCTCCGGGCTCTCGGTGCCGGGCTGCATCCAGAAGACCTTGAAGCCCTTCGCCTTGGCCTCTTCGACCAGCTCCGGTACGGCGGACGGCCTGCGGAAGACATCGACGATATCGATTTCATCCGGAACGTCGCGAATGGAGGCGTAGACCTTCTCGCCAAGAATAGTCCGTCCTGCATAATTCGGATTTACCAGGCAAAGCTTGAATCCGCGGCTCTGCAGGACATCGGAGACGAAATAGCTGGGCTTGTAAGGGTCAGGCGAGATGCCGACGACGCAGATAGTGTGGCAGTTCTGCAAGGCGCTTCGCAGGTCATTATCTTCTCGAAGGATGGGCATGTGTTATATTTGGACGCTCTTGGGATAAATATTTGAACTCTTTCCAATTTACATGTCTGTCTTCCTGCTAATATCTTCAGGCCAATATTTTATCGTCTTGCCATGCATTTTCAATTCATTTTTCGCATTTGCTTTTTTTCCGCGTCAGCTCTTCTTGCACATTACCTTATCCACAAAGATCAGGTTCTCCGGTGGCTCCGTCAGCCTAACCGTATTTCCTTTCACGTCGACAATGGCATCAAGTCTGGTGAAATGGGCCTCACTGATCCTGACCAGCGGATCGCAGTTATTCAATAGATGGTCTTTGAAGCCGTCGATCTTGCCGCCTGCGCCCATGTAATCCATGATTCGTCGGAAGAGCTTGGGAAGAATTACTACATCTTCGGTGAGCGCGATCAGATTGGAAACCGAGAATCCTTTGGTGGTCATATCGCTCGACCAGATGCCTTTGCCTTCTGCCTTGACCTGGCTCATGGCGTTGGTGAAGGCCATGCGCAGGTCCGAGAAGAGCCCGTTGTAATAAGTCGGATAGGCGAGACCCTTTTCCAACAGCTTGTAGTTGAGGCTCTCCTTCAGCATCTTTACATCCAGCAGAACCTCTTTTCCGTCCTTCTCCTCAGTCTCTCCGGCGAAGACGAAAGCCACTGGACGGCGGTTGCTCTCCGTGGCGCGGGCCAGGATGTAGCCATCGGTCCCATCTTTTGCGCTGACGACAGTGCTTTGCGGCCCATCCCAGACAACATCATAGATACCCAAGTTTGAGAGCAAAAAGCGACCCGCTGCCTTTGCCTCTTTCAGTGGCTGATGGTGGCCCGCATAATGCGTCTCCAGAGCATCCACCGCCTCGATGCGAAGCTGGGCATGCTGCAAAGCATTCAGGCCCACCCCCGGACCGTATAGTTTCTTCCAATTATCAGAATTTTTAGCCATGAATCTAATTGAGTCGCCATCAGGGCTGTAGCCTTTCACATGGAAGGTACCTTTGATCAGAGTAAATGACATTAATATCATCCTAATTAATTTTTTTAATTGCCTATTTTTAGTACTGCGTAATTTTTAGGATTTATATTTTCTTGTTAATTAATAGTATATCTGGGGCGGGATAAATCTCGCTGGAACCCGATGCAAAAGGATTTTAGGAATTGTATCACAATCAGTCGGTGATGAATCCCAGTACGGCCGTCTATCGGGGCATGAAGCGTGCCGGCATCGACTTCGCGGCCTCGGTGCCGTGCGTAAATTTGCAGCAGCTCTTGGCGTTGGCGGGCGGCGACCCGGCAATAATTCATGTTCCCGTGACTCGCGAAGAAGAGGGCGTGGGCCTGTGCGCCGGTGCCTGGATGGGCGGGCGGCGACCGGCATTGCTCATGCAAAATTCGGGGCTTGGGAACTGCATCAATGCTCTGGCATCGCTTGATCAGCTCTTTGGAATTCCCCTGCTCATGATAATCAGCCACCGGGGGAGCGCAGGCGAGCCGATGGTAGGGCAGATGCCGATGGGCAGGCTCACGGCCGGGCTGCTGGACACGATGGAGATCGCATCCTTCTCGCCCACGCCATCCGAGGCGGAGGAGACGGTAGAGCGCGCCTGGTGCCTGGCAGCAAAGGAAGGCAAGCCAGTGGCAGTGCTGCTTGACCTGGAATTTTGGAGGGGCAAATGAGGCGCATCGAGGCCATCGCCCTGGCGGCTGGGACGGCTGAGGCTCAGGACGCCCTGCTGGTGTGCAACATCGGATTTCCCAGCCGGGAGCTTTTCGCGGTGAATGATCGGGTTGGGAATTTTTATATGCTCGGCTCGATGGGCCTGGCGTCCTCCATCGGCCTGGGCCTGGCCCTCGCGCGCCCGGGGCGCCGCGTGATTGTACTGGATGGAGACGGTTCAGTGCTCATGAACTTGGGAACGCTGGCCACTATCGCCCACCGCGCGCCCAAGAATTATCTGCTGGCGATCCTGGACAATTGCTGCTACGGCTCCACCGGCTCTCAGTCCACCTGCACGCATCTTGGCACGGACCTGGAGAAAATTGCAAAAGGAGCAGGAGTTGCCGGGGCAAGGACAGTGACAGATGCAGAAGGCTTCTCGCGTGCTCTCCAGGATGATGGGGTTGTGGTAATGAAGGTAGAGGTCGGCAACGCGGATGTTCCTGTGATCGATTTATCGCCTCAGCAGCTATTGTCCCGATTTGTAAAGGCAGCATCAATGCCGCCGGTAAATGAATGATTGCGATCAGTTACACTGCGACTTTGACGTGAATGTCTCTGGACTCCACAGTCGGCAGGGTGTAACAAAAATTTTTATATCTGTTCTATCCTTGATTAATTCAAAATCGTTGAGCTGGATGTTGTCCGAATAGTGAAATTATCTGAAAATTTTAAAATAACTATGATTTAAAAAAGATTTGAAATGAGGGATTTGAAATGAATCAAAAAGATGGGAAAAAACGGGTTTGCCTATTGGTTGTGTTTATTCTTGCGATTGCATTTTCTCTGACGTCCGTTGCACTAAGTGATTGGCTTCCAAATCCCTCGGCAAGCAGTGATTTTGCGGAAAGCGCAGTTCAAGCGGATCTTTCAGACAGAAGCTTATCTTCAGATGCGAGTCCATCTTCCGACACAGGCTCATTGGCCTTGGATAGCGGCTTTCGTCCGGACACCGACGGCTTTGCCTTTGAGAATTATGGAGATGAATACGGATCTGTCGGACTGACTGAGGCGGAGATGCAGCGGCTCTTCGGCAAGCAGGTTTGTTCAGGAGATGCGGATTGCACCCTCTTGCCCAATGCCCGGCGCTGGATGGAAGAAAATAATAAGGATATGACGGGAGGGCATTGCGAAGGCATGGCTGTCTTGAGCCTCCTATTCTTCCTGGGAATTCTGGATCCGCAGAAGTTTGGTGCAGCAACAACTCATGAACTGTCGATTGAGGAAAATGAGCCCCTTCAAAGGGAGATCGCCTATTGGTGGGCCACCCAATGCACCGACCCCGCCGAAAATGTCACCGTGGATGGGCCTGCAGAGGTGCTCAAGGCATTGACTAAGGAATTTTCTCATGACGACGATGCACAAAACTCCTGGACGACAAGCTTGGCAAAAGAGGACGGCAGCGGCGGACATACCGTCACACCGTTCGCTATCAGGGATAACGGAGACGATCTTTATGAGATACTGGTCTACGACAACAACTACCCGGATGAGATCAAGGTCATCAATATCGATGCCGCCGACAATGCATTCGCATATGATACATCATCCGATCCCGATGAAGAATCAAGCGCATACACCGGGCATAACCTGAACCTCACGGGCACCAATGACCGGCTGGTGCAGCAGAAATGCGACTTCTGCCAGGATGATGGCGGAAACGATGGGTCGTCGGAGCAGACAACTTCCCCTGCATTGTCCAGGCGCGTTCAGGTCTGGCAGGATGGCGGAGCAGGTATGCTGATCAAGGACGATCAAGGCAGGAGGCTCGGTCGTCTGAAGGACGGTACCGTGGTAAATGAGATCCCCGGCTCAAAAGTGCACTGGTTCATGAAATCCACATCACGAGATGCCGGGAAGCTGCATAGAAACAATACCTCTGATTATCTCCTCAAGCTGCATTAAGGAATCAACTCC
>RPOO01000053.1 GCA_003857025.1 Methanothrix sp. | reverse complement strand
GCCATCATTTGCGTTGATGTAGGTCAAAATCAGATGTGGTCTGCGCAATCATTGGAGATAAATGGTTCTCAAAGATTCCTCACCCAAGGAGGAATGGCATCCATGGGATGCGCTTTGCCCATGGCCATTGGCGCATCATTTGCCCAGCCAGGAAAGACAGTTGTTGCGATTGCTGGAGATGGTGGATTTCAGCTCAATATCCAAGAGCTTCAAACGGTTTATCATCATGATCTGCCTATAAAGACAATTCTCCTTAACAACTCCTGCTACGGAATGGTCAGGCAGTTCCAGGAACAGTATTTTAACGGGCGCTGTCAGTCAACGGTGATCGGCTATAGTTGCCCAGATTTCCAGGAAGTTGTCTCCGCTTATAAAATTCCTTCGAGGAGAATTACGCAAAATAGCGAGATCTCGAATGCTTTGGAGAAGCTGTTTCGCAATATAAAACCAGAATTTCTAGAAGTAAAAATCGATGCTAATTTCAAGGTAAATCCAAAGCTATCGGTCAATAGACCTGTAGAGGATCAGGACCCGTTGTTGTCAAGGCAAGAACTGGAATCAAATATGCATATAAAAATTCTGCCGGAGCCTGAGAAGATATGAGGACAGAGAAGGAGATCCGGGAAGAGATCTTTGAGAGGGTCTCTGAGCTATATCAATTACGTAAAGTTGGCGAGAAGTTCATCCCCGGCGAGTCGCATATCAATTATGCGGGAAGAATTTACGACGAGCAAGAGATGATCAGCCTGGTGGACGCCTCTTTGGACTTCTGGCTCACCACAGGCAGATATGCCAAGCAGTTCGAGGAGGAGCTGGCAGAGTTCATCGGAGTCAGATACTGTCTTCTCACCAACTCCGGCTCTTCTGCCAATTTGCTGGCCATTTCCGCCCTCACCTCGCCAAAGCTCGGCGAAAAGAGGCTTGTGCCCGGTGATGAGGTGATTACTACCGCTTGCGGTTTTCCTACTACATTGAATCCTATAATCCAGAACAATCTGATTCCGGTCTTCATCGATGTAGAAATTGGGACATGCAACATCCAAGCCGACAGAATCGAAAAGGCGATCACGGACAAAACCAAGGCGATCTTCGTTCCCCACACATTGGGAAACCCGGTCGAAATTGATACGATTTTAAAGCTGGCAACGGATCGTGGCCTCTGGTTTGTTGAGGACAACTGCGACGCACTCGGCTCCAAATACAATGGAAAATATACGGGTTCCTTCGGCCACATCTCCACCTGCAGCTTTTATCCTGCGCACCACATCACGATGGGCGAAGGGGGCGCAGTCCTGACGGATGATCCCGTCCTTAAGAATATTATCGCCTCGTTTCGAGATTGGGGGCGGGACTGCTGGTGCGATCCGGGATGCGACGACACCTGCAAAAGGCGGTTCGACTGGAAGCTTGGCTCTTTGCCGGCAGGCTACGATCATAAGTATATTTACTCGCATATCGGCTACAACCTCAAGGTCACGGATATGCAGGCGGCCATTGGTGTCGAGCAGCTCAAGAAGCTGCCCAATTTCATTGAAAAAAGGAAGGCAAACTTCAAGACCCTCTATGAAGGTCTCAGCTCGTTTGGGAATTATTTTATCCTTCCGACAATGGCGGTAGGATCAGATCCGAGTTGGTTCGGCTTTCCTATCCAGGTGCGAAATGATGCCCCCTTTTCTCGATCTGAGATTGTGGCATATCTGGAACGCAACAAAATTGCAACACGAATGCTCTTTGGGGGCAACCTGACCAAACAGCCTGCTTACGATCACATCAAATACAGGGTCCAGGGTGCATTGGACAATACTGATATAATTATGAATGATCTCTTCTGGATTGGGGTGTATCCCGGATTAGATAGCTCTAAGATTGATTATATCGTTTCAAAATTTTATTTATTTTTGAATAAATATCACGAAAAGGGCCCGTCGGTCCCGTGAGTATGAATCCGTCTTGAGAGGTGGACCAGGTAATGGATGAGTATTGACACAATCAGATGGCAGATAATTCACCGCACCGTTGATACAATTGGGCAGATTAAATTTAAAAAATTAATTGGTGATCAAAATAACTAACAACTCTCATAAGAGTGCCCTAGCCATATCAATAGATATTCGAGCGATTGCCGCATTTTTAACGGCAATTACGCTATGCATATTGATGTTGATCTGGATAATGGATCTGCGGAAAGCGGACATAGGAGTACCATTCACATATCATGGGGATGCCCTGCTTTGCGGGTCATTGATCAAAGGATTGATTGATAATGGGTGGTATCTTCACAATAGCTTTGTTGGAGCTCCAGACGGCCAATATCTCTATGATTTCCCTGTAAATGCAAACTTAGATCTCATAATAATGAAGATTATCTCGATATTTATTCCAAATTATGCAGCCACTATAAATATCTATTTTTTATTGACATTTATACTAACGACTATTTCGACCATGTTGGTGTTAAGGCATTTTAATGTCTCTTATTCTGTATCGATTCTCGGCAGCTTGCTCTATTCGTTTGTTCCGTACCATTTTCTAAGGGGGATTGGTCATCTTACATTAGCTGCATATTATATGATTCCTGCCATAGTTATGGTAATCCTCTGGGTATCAATGAGTTCTCCTGATCGCCTAATATCGTTGGTCGAAATTCGGGCAGGAACGAAAAGACTAAACCGCAAGTCATTAATGATGGTTGTTATTTGTTTATTAATATCTTCTTCTTTTATATATTATCCGTTTTTTTCTTGCTTCTTTCTACTTATAGCCGGCATAATAAATTATATATCTAATAATAATAAATATTCATTATTAAATTCATTCATATTAATCTCAATAATCATTTTTGGCGTACTGGTAAATGCATCTCCAAGCATCATTTATATGTACGAAAACGGGAAAAACCCGGAAGTAGCAATGCGAAGTCCTATTGAATCTGAAATATATGGTTTAAAAATCGCACAACTCCTCATGCCGATAAGTGGGCATAGGATCTCTTGGCTGGCAACAGTCCCGAATTATTACAATAAGGCGGCGCCTCTGGTAAATGAAAATCAAATGGCATCGCTGGGCCTCATCGGGAGCCTGGGTTTTTTGATGTTGATCGTTTGGATTCTGTGTCTCGTCTGCAACGGCATTAATCTTAAAGAATATTATGTACTAAATAATCTAAGTATCTTTAATCTATATGGTTTATTATTAGCAACCGTTGGGGGATTTGGGACGGTCTTTGCAGGTTTAGTATTGCCAGAAATCAGATGCTACAACCGAATAAGCATTTTTATAGCTTTCTTCTCCCTATTCGCCGTTGTTCTGCTACTGGATATGCTCTCAAAGAGATATGTTAGAGGTAATACGCCACGACTGCTATTCAATGCATTTCTCTGTCTAGCGCTTGTAGTCGGAGTATCTGATCAGACCTCTGAATCATTCGTTCCACCTTATGATTCAATCAGAGCAGAATATTTAAATGATGAAAATTTTATAAAAAATATTGAAGCCATTATGCCGGAAAACGCCATGATATTTCAGCTGCCTTATGTGCCGTTTCCAGAATATCCGCCAGTTTATAAAATGGATGATTATTCTCATTTCAGAGCGTATTTGCACTCGAAGGATTTGCGCTGGAGCTACGGGACTATCAAGGGAAGACAGGGCGACAATTGGCAAAGAACGGTGGCAAACATGCCTGTGGATGATATGCTCAAGACACTGTCGCAAGCGGGCTTTGAAGGTGTCTACATAGACACTTACGGCTTCGAGGACAGCGGCGCCAAGTTGATCTCCGAGATCAAGCAGGCCCTGGGAACAGAGCCATTGGTTAGCGATAACCAGCGATTATACTTTTTCGAAATGACGATGCACAACCGGAAATGAACGCGAAACTCATCAGAAGCATTTGCCTCCGATTATGTTACTCCGATTATACCAGGCTGGAAACTAAACGGAGCAAGTCGTCCTTAGGGCCCCGGATATATGACATCTACGTTGTCCATGTTGAGAATCAGTTTGCGCAGCTCCTCGCATTCGATGGGGTGCTTGAATTCGCTGCACAGCTTAACCCTCTCGGATAGATCGCCCAGCTCCTTGTCCTTCAGGTGGTAGCCCATCCGTTGAGTGATGTACTTCAAAGCTTTCGCTCCCGTGTGCTTGCCGATGATGATGTGCCGGGCGGCGCCCACCAGTTCGGGCGAGTAAAGCTCGTAGGTCCTCGGCTCTTCCAGGACGGCGGCCACATGGATTCCCGACTCGTGGGCAAAGGCATTCGCGCCCACCACTGCCTTGTTCTTGGCCACGGGAACGCCTGAGTAGGTTTCTACCAGCTTGGACAGGTCCTTTAATTTAGTGAGGTCATAGCGATCGATGTCGTGATGCAGTCGCAGGGCAACGAGCAGCTCTTCCAGGGGCGTATTCCCGCTGCGCTCACCGATACCGTTCACGGTGGTGTGAAGCTGCTTTGCCCCGGCTTCGGCACCGGCAAGAGTATTGGCCAGGGCCTGTCCCAGATCGTCGTGGCAGTGCATGCAGATGGGGATCTTCACAACTTTGCGAATCTCGCTGATCATGTAATAAGTCGTTCGCGGATTCATGATGCCGACCGTATCCGCCACGCTGACATAATCGGCATGATAGTCTTCTGCCTTCTTGTAGAGCTTCTTTAGCGTCTCCAAATCCGTGCGCGTGGCATCTTCGGCGGAGAAGCGCACGATTAAGCCGTGATCCTTGGCATATTCAACGGCGTCCAAGGCACAGCGTATCGCTTCCGGACAGCTCATATGCAGCTTGTATTTCAAATGCAGATCGGATGTGGCGATGAATATGCTGATCATGTCCACGCCGCAGTCGATGGCCGCGTCTACATCGCCTTTGACGGATCGGGAGAGGGCCGAGATCTTGGCGTCAAGCCCCAGGTTGCATACCTCTCTTACGGCATTCATCTCGGCGGCGGACACAACAGGAAAACCGGCCTCGATGACCTCGACGCCGATCTCATCCAGCCGCATGGCGATGTCCAGCTTCTCATCCGCGCGAAAGACTACTCCCGGCATCTGCTCTCCATCTCTGAGGGTGACATCGCAGACTTCAATATCCAGTGGAGGCGTCCCGGCTAAAGCCAGGAACTGATTTAGGGAATAGTCTTGCATAGCGTATGGGAAATGAGGATTCATTACATAAATTGGTTTCGAAGGAACAGGGATTCCGGCTGCCCTATGATCATCAGTCCGAATTGCTGCTATCCGAATTGCAGCCCGCGACGAAGGCTCTTGGATCAGGACGGCAATCCGGCAAACCGCTCAATTATTCCGCGGTTTCGAACTTCGGGATGAAACACTATGCCGTAAATGGGGCGTGTCGGATGGCAGAATGCTTTCACCTTGCCGGGCTTTCCAGCCAGGAGCAGGAAGCCTTCCGGCAGGGTCACACCGAAGTTGTGCAGATGATAGCCATCGATCTCTCGCGGCTCGCCCAGCAGTGCCGACTCGCGGATGATGCTTATCGTCTCAAGGCCGATAGCGGGTTGGGGCACGATCTGGCCGGCGAAGACGGCGCTGATGACTTGCATCCCGGCGCAAATTCCCAAAATAGGTTTTCTGCACTCGATCATCCAGGAGAACAGATCTATCCGCTCGGCGAAATAGTTGTCTTTAAGCGCCGTGCCGCAGAGAATTATTCGATCGTACCGTTCCCATTCGCGCCTCTTCAATTCCGAGAAGTGGCGAATTTCGCCGGAAAAACCTGAACGCTTGAGCGTGTCGAAAATAGGGTGCACGAACTCGCACTGTGAGAGCGAATCCTTTTCATAGCAAAGGTCCACTAGGAGTATCATTTGTCCTCCAGTTGCAGCTTGTCAATGGTAAAAAAGCCTCTGAAGTTCGCGTAGGTCTTCGAGGAACTCAAGACATTCAGACGCTTTTTGAAGATGGGTCCGTCGAGGACGAAGGTCTCCAGCTCGCCGCCCTCGCCTGAGGGATTGATTTTGTATTTCTTTTGCAGCCCTTCCAGAATTCTGATGCGCTCCTCTGTCAGTTCCGCACCGAGCCATGATTCGTCAAATGGGTACGCGAAGACGCCGCTGATGATGGTCCGAAAGCCTTCCGAGACAAGCTGTCGAAGATAGTCCACCTGATTTATCTGCCAGAGGGGATTGAAGCACCACAGATCCTGGGCGCGGCAGATCCTCTGCACCCTGGCCGCCTGATAGACGGACTCGATTGCCCCCGTGACGATGCCTTGCAGGCCGAACCTGTTTTTGGCTGCGAAAATGGCCGCCTCCAGATCCGCAAGCTCCGCCTCCTTTTCTCCGCTGGTATGCCAGACGAGCTGGGGAATGCCCAGGGCCTCGGCTTGCAGTTTCGAATGTCGGATATTCGGGGTGTGGAACATATAGCTGTCCAAATTCTCGGAGATGAGGGTGATAAGGCAGGCTACCTCGTTCTTTTCCATAGCGCGGCGGCAGGCATAAACAGAATCCTTGCCGCCGGAGAAGAGGATGCCAAGCTTCATTGCGGTGGTTCGAGTTCGAGCATCTTCCATATCTTTTGCATATCCAAATTGGTTTCGACACAATCCGCCAAGACTGCGTAGCCGTCCACTTGAGTGGAGGCCGCCGGATCTCTCAACAAATTCTTGCGGCGGTAAAGGTAATCAAGGAATGCATTGCGGAAGTTCTCGTTCTCGAAGATTCCGTGCAGGTATGTACCGATGACAAGGCCGCTATCCGCCACCGCGCCGTCATCTCCGAAGGCTGCGTCGCCCTCCGGCTTTGTCACGCCCATGTGAATCTCATAGCCTGTGACCTCCTGGCCCCGGATGGCATCCAGGATCGGGCCTCCGCCCGTAACCGTCTTTTTCACCTGCACGGTTCGCTTCTCATAGAGGTCAAAGCGCGTCACTGCATCCAATAATCCAAGGCCGGGCACGTTTCCCACCGTGTCCTCGATGCCGCAGTCGATGATCTCTCGGCCCAGCATCTGGTAGCCTCCGCAGATGCCGAGGACCGGCGTATCCTTCAAAGACAGGATCTGCCGGTCCATGCCCTTTTCCTTCAGCTCCCGCAGGTCGGAGACTGTGTTCTTGGTGCCGGGAATGATCACCGCGTCCGGGCAGCCCAGCGGCTCGCCTAAAGCCACATACCTGACGCGTGCGAAGCGCTCCAGCGGCTCGAAGTCGGTGAAGTTGCTGATGCGAGGCAGCCTGATCACGGCCACTTCGACCTGATCTTTGGCGGAGCCGGTCTTCTTGTCGCCCAACGATACAGAGTCCTCGGACGGGATATCCAGGTCAAGGTAAGGCAGAACGCCTAAAACCGGAACGCCGGTGAGCTTTTCCAGTGACTGCATCCCCGTTCCGAGGATGGCGGGGTCTCCCCGGAATTTATTGATCACGAGGCCCGCCACCAACGGGCGAATATCCTCGGGCAGAAGCTCGACCGTGCCGAAAAGGCTGGCAAAGACGCCGCCGCGCTCGATGTCCCCTACAAGGATTATCGGTGCGCCGAGATGGCGGGCCACGTAGATATTGGCGATATCCCGGTCGAAGAGATTGATCTCCGCCGCCCCGCCCGCGCCTTCTACCACGATGTAGTCGTAGTCCTTCTCCAGCTCTCGAATGGACTGGTCCACCACGCCTTTGAGGCTCTCAATGTCCCGGTAGTACTCCTCAGCCGACTTGTCGGCCAGCGGCTTGCCGAGGACGATGACCTGGCTTGTTCTGTCTCCTTTCGGCTTGAGGAGGATTGGATTCATGAATTCGGTCGGCTCCGTGCGGGCCGCCCATGCCTGTACCGCCTGGGCGATGCCGATCTCGGAGCCGTTTTGGGTGACCCAGGAGTTGAGGCTCATGTTCTGGGACTTGAAGGGCGCGACTCGCAGGCCGCGATTGCTGAGCAGGCGGCAGATAGCGGCGACAAGTGTGCTCTTGCCGGAGTGTGATGTGGTGCCGAGGACCACAAGGAAGCGGGACATATGCTGTCTGCCAGAACGTACAAGTTTATTTGCCTTTTGGAAGATAGGGTTTTGTACGATCGCGGCAGAAAATGGCGAACGGACTTGTTTTAGAAAAACGGCTTTGCGCGTATTCTGGTGTGATTGCAAAAAAAAGAGTTAGCCGAAAATGGCACCCATTCCGGCCTCTGCCGCCTCGGCTTCATCCCGGAAGGCCTTGAGCAGCTTCTCTCCTTCTTCGCCGGTCAACTCCTTGCCCTGAGTCTCCGCGAGAAGCTTTTTAGCCTCCAGCGCCAGCTCATCCCTGGCCTTGATGTAGATGCACATGCCGGACTTTTCCAGTCCCATTGCCTTGCACTCGCGCACGGTGGGCCCGAGGCGCTTCCAGAACTCCTCGTCCAGCATCTTCTTCATGGCTTTGTCGCTATCCATTTCGTAAATAAAAACCAGTTCCATTTTCCTATTCCCCAGTCCAAATTATCAACGAACTTAAAGGTCCTGCATGGCCTTCTTCAGCATCTGTGTGCACTTATCCATCAAATCTGCGGCGTCGTTAATGTCTGCTGCCGCCTTCTCGCTTATGGCCCGCACTTGCTCGGCTCGCTCGCGAAAAGACTTGCTGTGACTTTCGTTGTGCTCAATCCAGTGGTGAAGCATGTGACTGGCGGACTCTTTGTTGATATCTTTTTCCATCATTTGTCTCCTTCAGAAGTCTTCCGGATATTTGAGGCAAAATAGCTTTCGGAGCAGATGTTCTTCGGCATCGCTCCGTAGCACACCCGCGGCACTCGGATGAGCGGCGTGGCAATAAGTTAGACTCTGAGCGATAAAATCGTGCTCTGATCGTTCTTTCTTATCTTCTTCATCCGACAAATTAATCCGTGCATAATTGCCATAGACTTTGTTGTCCTATTCGTCCATGCAATCGGATGGAAGGAGAGAAGGGCCTGAGGCAGTAAAAGGTAAAGGTAGGGAGATTGTATTAAAAAACCGCCCCAGGCCACAAACCAGCCAGAAATCAGCTACCCCTTATTAACGATGTCGGTTGAAGATACCTTATCGATTTCAGCAATGGCCGGAGGCAACACTTCTCGATTGCAGTATCGGCATGACACCTGACTATCCGGCGAGACCGACAATCCTAAAGCTATTCTCATCCACCCACATTTCCATGAAACGCATTGGCATTGCCGATACCACCTTCGCCCGCGTCGACATGGCTCGCGCGGCAATACATGCCATCAAAAAAGAAGCATCCTTGGAGATCGTCCGCTACACAGTGCCCGGCATAAAGGATCTGCCGGTGGCCGCGAAGAAGCTGCTGGAAGAGGAGAAGTGCGAGATTGTCATGGCCCTGGGAATGCCCGGAGGCGCGGAGAAGGACAAGATGTGCGCCCATGAGGCATCGTCCGGCCTGATCATGGCCCAGCTCATGACTAACAAGCACATCATCGAGGTCTTTGTGCACGAGGATGAGGCCGCGGATGAGAAGACCCTCGCCTGGCTGGCGGAGCAGCGGGCGGCGGAACATGCCCAGAATGCCGTGCGATTGCTGTTTTATCCGGAGAAGCTGACGCGAATGGCGGGCAGCGGCCAGCGGCAGGGATACGAGGATGCGGGGCCGATTGATGCAACTTCCGGCGGCCATCTGGGGCATTAACTCTCTTATAGGCTCGGTTGTTCAATGTTAGTTTCCAACTGTTAAATTAGTGGTTGTGAGAAGTAATGAACAAGAAGACCATCTTTGCATTTGCAGTACTTCTGATAGTACTATTATTGGTCGGTGCCGCGATTGTGGATGCCAAATCGAAGGGCGGCGGAGGCAGCAGGTCAAGTGGCAGCAAAAGCTTTTCATCTGCGCTATCATCGTCTTCCGCAAAAGACACTGCCGTAAAAGCAGTTGGCGTTTCAGGTCTGACGGTTCTCGGCAAGAGCACCAAGAAGAAGATCCATCATGACGATGATCTCTTTGAAAACGAGACTGAGAACGACACGGCGGAACAGTCTCCGAATACCGGCGTCTTGCCCGCGTTTCTTGCCGCGGGAATGCTCTTCATGGCCGGGCGTCGCCGGAGATCTTGAATCCTGAGTGCTTTTCCCGAATAAAAAATAAAATTACCTGTTCGAAAAAAAAATCGCGATGCAAAAAATGGAGTTTCAGGCTCGAGTCGTTTTGGCCTGAAAATCCTATTTTACCGTTACGGTAGCATTTGTTGAAGTATTTGCGGAAACGTTCTCCGGGGCATCGGTGGCCGTAGCGTTGATGAAATTTCCCGCCAGATCAAATGCAGTCATATTGGTGGGAATCAGGCTCTGGAAAAAGGTCGGAGCGTTTTTGGCCTCTTCCGGCAGAACCACAATCACGCTATTATTGATGCCCTCAAAGGCCATGCTGATGCTTGTGTCCACGCTCATCTCCATCTTTCCCGTCTCATTGAACGGCATGCCCAGAGACTGCGGATCTAAGACGAAGCTCTCCGACACCTCGCTCTTCTTGAGTTGATGCGTGTCAATGGCGATCCAGTAGTAAGCCTCCATCGTCATATTGCTGAAGAGCTTGGACAGATTCAGGGACAGCTCCGGCAGGATTGAGCCGGTCTCTTTGGAGATCTGGTCGGCGACCACAGTGCTGTTAATCTCGGCCAGCAGCTTGTAGCATTCCTGGCCGTCCACGGTCTCGTACCCTACCAGAGTGATATTGGATTGATTGAGCAGGTCTATCTGTTGGCCCATAGTATCTCGCTGGGACCAGGTTTCCGAGACTCCGGGAATGGTCATCGTCGTCCAGTTTCCGTCCATCTTGATGTAGATGGTGTCGTTGATCAGGTACTCCTCTATCGCAGATGCTGTGGAATTCTCCTCGTCTCCCTTGGGGACGGTGAGAGTGGCCATGATCATCTTGAGGGCCTTGGCGCTCATGTTCATGGAGCCGACGCTGAGTGTTCGGGTGTAAAGTTCTTGCTTCTCTTCGGTGGTGAGGTTGGTGATCTGCGTATTCTGCTTCATCTCCATCAAGAAGCGGTATGTGTCTGACTGGACGGATGCGTCCTGCACTAAAGCGCGAAGTGCGGAAGCATTCAGTTCTTCGTATGAGGTACTATTTGATTGGCAAAGAACGCCGGGGCTGAATAGAAGTGCCGCCAACGCAACTAAAATTAGATATTTCATAGTTGTGAATATGGACGGACTTGGGTAAATCCTTTTTGCTCATGAAATGTTTTTTTATATTGGTTGTGTACGCTCTTCAGAGCCCCTGTCTTGAAATCCGAAGGCAGGTCGGTTGATTCTTTCAAACGTTAGCACTTTGCGAGAATATGCGAAATCATGCCTCAAATCCTGCCTGCGCGCCGCCCCAAGAAAAAAGGTCTGGAAGGTCTCACTCGATCTTCTTGAACATTCTTCCCGACACGCCGCAAACGGGGCATTTCTCCGGTGCCTCGTGCTCCACGGTCATGCCGCAGACCGGGCAGACGAAGTAGGGGTATGCCTCCTTTTTGGCATCCAGGCCCTCTAGCATCTCATGGTAGAGCTTGGCATGGTACTCTTCCACGGCGTTGGCGTAGTTGAAGCTCCTCTCTGCGTCCTTCACGCCTTCGGCCTTGGCCGCAGCAATCATATCCGGGTACATCTCCTTGAACTCATGCGTCTCCCCGGTGATGGCCTCGCGCAGGTTTTCCTTTGTGCTCTTGACGGCTTTCAAAGCTCGCAGGTGGTTGGCGGCATGAATGGCCTCAGCCTCGGCTGCGGCGCGGAAGAGGCGGGCCGCTTGAGAATAGCCTTCCTTGTCCGCCTGGGCTGCGAAGTTCGTGTACTTCCTGTTGGCCTGCGACTCGCCGGCAAAGGCGGCTGCCAGAGCATCTTCGGTTTTGGTCATGTTTATTTCCTCATGCTTCTTATGATCGCCTTTCTCCATAAATCTTTGCAGAGGCTGGGCTATAAATCTGATAAAGACCGTTTATACATCAGAGATGTCCGAAAACATAATAGAGGTCAATGGCCTGGAATATAGCTACGGCAACTTCAAGGCTGTGGACGGCGTCAGCTTCTTCGTCCGGGAGGGCGAGATCTTCTCCTTCCTCGGACCCAACGGGGCAGGCAAGAGCACGGTCATCAATATTCTTACCACATTGCTTCCCCTTCAGAAGGGAACCGTCCGCATCGCAGGATATGATCTGTCTAAAGAGCCGGAACAGGTTAGACGGAGCATCGGCATCGTCTTTCAGGATGAGACGCTGGACCGCGATCTCACCGTCTGGGAGACGCTGGAGCTGCACGGGCGGATCTATTCCATGCCAAAAAGTGAGCGGCGGGAGCGGATCGACGAGATCATCAAACTGGTGGAGCTACAAGAGAAGAGGGACGTGCGTACCCGCAACCTCTCCGGCGGCATGAAGCGCAGGCTTGAGATCGGTCGGGGCCTGATGACCCGCCCCAAAGTCCTATTTCTGGATGAGCCCACCATCGGCCTGGACACGCAGACCCGGCGGCGGCTCTGGGACTACATAAAAATGGTAAACGATTCGGGAACCGCCATATTTCTCACCACCCACTACATGGATGAGGCGGATCTGGTCAGCAACTGGATCGATATCGTGGACCACGGAAAGATAATCGCCTCCGGCGCTCCTATCGCGCTCAAGGATGCGCTGGGCAGGGATGTGATCTACCTGCAAACCGATAATGACGAAGCTGCGACAGGCATTCTCAAGGGCCTCAAAGCGGTTCAAAACATCAAAGCCACCTCGCAGGGGCTGGTGGTCACCATCAATGCCGACGGCACACGCTGCCTGCCCGTCATCATGAACCGGCTTCATGAACGCGGCATCGATATCAAGAGCGTGAACCTGAAGAAGCCGACGCTTGATGATGTTTTTGTCCACTACACAGGACGAGATATCCGGAATGCCGGGGCGGAGAAGCTTCCTCGCATCCAGCCCAAAGGAGGGCGCTAAGATGTCCTACGAATTCTTGACCATCTACTGGCGCGACATGCTCCGGTTCGTCCGCTTCAGGATTGCGCTGGTGGCGTCTCTCATCCAGCCTGCTCTGTGGATGGCCCTTTACGGCGCGGCCATGTCCAGCAACTTCTCGCGCCTCAGCTCGGGCATGACTGTTCCAGATGGCGGCATGGCCGTCTCTTACCTGACTTTCATGGGGGCAGGCGTGATCGCCCTCACCACGCTCTTTACCAGCCTCTTTGGCGGCATCACTCTCTTATTCGACAAGAACTGGGGATTGATGAGGGAGCTACTAGCCAGTCCCATGCCCAGGAACCACATCATCATCGGCATCGGCCTTTCCGGAGTGACCAAGTCCTTCATTCAGTCCATGGTCATAATGGCCTTCGGCCTGGTCATCGGAGTTCGCTTCTTCCCCGGCTACAGCTTGCTTCAGACAGCGGGTGCCATTCTTGGAATACTGCTCTTTGTCGGCATCTTTTCGCTGGGATTTCTCTTCCTCTCCTCGGCCATTTCCATGACCATGGAGACGCCGGAGGGATTGCAGGCAGTGATAACGCTTCTCACATTGCCGCTCTTCTTTGCCAGCAATGCGCTCTACCCCATTGATGCCTTCCCGGGCATGGTGAGAATCATATCGCAGTTCAATCCCCTGACCCACCTGGTCAACGGCGTGCGCTACTTTGCCATCGGCAGCGACTTTTACGCCATCGGCATTCATTATGTCTATGGCATGAATGACGTTCTGATATCATTGCTGGCCTTGATTATCTTTGCCGCGGCCATGTTCCTGGTAGCCTGGCGGGTCTTCAAAAAAGCTGTGGTGACTTGAATTCATGTATGGGACAGATGCGACAAAGGGCAATGGAATCCCGATTGAGGGCACGCAATTTCGAGGCACACAATGCCAAAATTGAATAGTCAAGAAACTCGTTATAGATTATGCGGAGGATGCAATAGATGAAGATCTTAGGAATCTGTGCCAGCCCCAGGGGCTCGAAGAGCGCGACCTTGAAGCTTGTCGAGAAGGTTTTGGAGGGCGCGAAGGCCGCCGGAGCCGAGGTCGAGCTGGTGGACGTCTGCAAGTTGAATATCGAGTACTGTAACGCCTGTCAGGTCTGTTTCCAGACGGGAACGTGCGTGCACAAAGACGACTTCCAGGGGCTTTATGACAAGATCATGGCCGCGGATGGCATGGTTTGGGGATCGCCCAATTACTTCCACTCGGTCACGGCGCA
Organism: Methanothrix sp.; assembly: GCA_003857025.1. GTDB lineage: Archaea > Halobacteriota > Methanosarcinia > Methanotrichales > Methanotrichaceae > Methanothrix. The sequence goes on along the minus strand of RPOO01000053.1, from coordinate 556 downwards.
GATGAAGACTCTGATCGACCGCATGGCAGATGCCATTCACTGCCAGCTCTTTGTCGGCAAGTACTGCTGTTCCGTCGCCACAGGTGGCAATAATTTCGATCAGGTTACAACTTATCTGGGGGCCTTGCTGCTGAACTATGGTGCATTCGTATCAGGAAGCGTGGGCGCTCGGATGGCCGGCGGGCCGGCTGCATTGCCGGATGCCGAGAAGAAAGCTTTTGATCTGGGCAAAGCTTTGGCCGGTGACATATTGAGCAAGCGCGATTACATCGAGCAGCGGGAGATGCAGGAAGAGAACCGCAAGTACTTCCAGAACCTGGTGAAGATGAACAAGGACAACTGGGAGCATGAGTACGAATTCTGGAACCGCTTGAACTGGAATTGATTTATAAAAAATGGACGCAGCAGGAAGAAGTAGCGAAGAAATGGTCGGGTGGTCTATTCTGCCTTTCTTCCTGCTTTCTTTCTACGATCTTCCTGCTTTCTTTCTACGATCTTCCTGCTTTCTTTCTACGATCTTCCTGCTTTCTTTCTACGATCTTCCTGCTTTCTTTCT
>RPOO01000052.1 GCA_003857025.1 Methanothrix sp. | reverse complement strand
TTCAGAGCGGTTTTGCAGGATAAAGTGGACCTGGCCGAGGAGTACAGCGGCGAGTACCAGTTGAAGAGGAAGATTCACCTGGGAGGCGTCTCGAAGTTTGACATGCCCCACTTGACGCTGAAAAAGTCTGGAAAGGTCGTTTACAATTCCATCTTTAACACCGTAACCGCCAGCTACACGATAACCGTTCTAAACGACGGCAACGTGGCTTTGGGACCGGTTTATGTAAAGGACCTCTTCCCGGTGGACACGCAGTACATCAACTCCTCGGTCAAGCCGTACAAACTGGCCGCCAACCTGGCAAACTGGTCATTCGTTTACATGCCCATCGGCCAGTCCATCGACATAAACCTGAACCTAAATTTGACGAACGAGAACGATCAGATCATCAACCGCGTCTACGCTCTGGGATATGATGACGGCAAGCCGGTTGTGGCCAGCAACTTCACGGTTCTGCAGTCGTCCAATCTGCCCTGCAGCCAGCAGGAGGCGATGGCCTACAAGATTGCGAGGATTGATCCGGGCGATCCTCATATCGTCTGGTACCGGCTGGGCATAAAGAACAACCTGAACGCACCAATGGCGGCCAGGGTGACGGACACGCTCCCGGCGGGAATGACGTTTATGAACTCGTCCCTCATGCCCGAGTCCATACCCTACACGCTCTCCTGGGTTCTGACCAATATCCCACCGGGCAAGATTGGAATCATTGACTACCGGGCCATGGCGGAGCAGGGCTATCGGTTCGTGAACACGGCACATATCGATGCCTATGCGGTGGACGGATCGGGATCGATCTCGACCGATGTCGGAGCGGCCATAACTGTAGACAACCTGACATCGCTCAAGCTTCCGGGAGGCTGGAAGCCGCCGGATTGGGGACTGGATCAGTCCGACAATATCTGTGCATGCGACGTGGATTGGAACTCGTCGAGCCTGTCGTCGCTGTCGTGCGCGTCCTGCTTGCCGGATGATATTCCGTGAGGCGGGAGAGGGCTGGCGGGCGTCCGCCTGCCTCCATGATTTTTTTAATGAAGCTGGAGCGTAAGGAAAAGTAAGGCTGGGGAACAAAAGTGATCGACCGGCTTTCCGCCAACTTGCGAGATGCCTTCCCGGACATGCTGGGGCTTTCGCCTCGCAACCTGAAATACATGCGCGCCTTTGCGATGGCATGGCCCGATCGTCAAATCGTGCAATAGGTGCTTGCACAAATCTTCTGGTATCACAACCTCGCGCTGCCGCTATGCGGCTCAGGGAGAAAGATCGAGGTCGAATATACCCTGCGCGGATTTCAAAAGCCGATAAGCCTCGCAAGCTGGGAAACCCAACTCATGAAAAATCTGCCCGAGGAGCTGCAAGACAGCCTGCCAAGCGTTGCTGGAATCGAGGCCGAATTGACCCGCGTGGAGGGAAAATGAAATTGTCCAATCATGCGGAAGACTTCAACGCTGAGGCGGTGCGGCTGGCGGCGGCCTCATTCCAATTTACCATTTCTGCGGCATCCATTTCATCTTAGGCGAGCATCTGGTTGGCTTTTTTTCAAAATTTCGGAACTCAAGTCAAATCCTGACGATTGGTGGATAAATTTAGATACTAAACCAGCCTAGTTATATGAAATTTTGCAAATTTAATAGATGATCGAGCGCAAAGGAGAACAAAGGAGCACAGCAAATGAAAGTATTGATCAAAAATCTGGGTACTGTTCGCGAGGCCGAGATCGAGCTTAAGCCGCTCACGGTCTTTGTGGGGCCGAATGATACGGGCAAGAAATGGACTGCCTATACCGTAGCTGCCATTTTTGGATATTATGGATGGTCCGAACACAAAAAAGCCTACGAAGCGGGAACCCTTTCTCACGCCTACCCGGTACTGGAAGCTGCCATCAATCAACTCCTTGAGGAAGGAAATGCGAAGATCAATCTAATCCAGTTCTTTGATGAAAATTTTGATAGCTATATCAACGATATATCTAAATTGTCCGCCCAGTGGATGAGCAAATTTATGGGTGCAGGCCAGGCAACGTTTGACGGCATGGAAGTGCAAATGGACCTGCACGATGTTTATCAGAATCTCCTGCGTGGAATTCGACGAATGCCGTTCGAAGAGAAACTATCTGCAGATGAAACAGGAAAAACACTGCTGAATGCATTTAAAGAGAAAGGCGAACCCGATATTTGCTTTTGCACAAAAGGGAGCTTCAAAAATAAGCTGCCCCTTCACACCATAAGAAATTTTGTTACGGGTTATGTTTTTATATTTTTTCATATCGCGCTTTATCATTGGGTCTACTATTTTCAGTCGGAACGCACCGCAATTAATTGGTTGATGATGCCCTCCGGGTCAAAACAAGATGGCAATCGCATCGGTACGGGCAAAAAAGATTCAGTTGCCTTTATGCCGTATCCGATGGATAATTTAATTAAAATATTTGATAAAACTCGGGATGAAGGCAGCTATAAAGATCGTCTGAACCAGGCGAAAAATAATAAAAATATCTCGAATTATCTTGAATTAGCAGACCTCATCCAGCAAGAGATACTGGGCGGCAGCATCGGTTTTTCAAAACCCGAACCGGATATTGCGCAAGAGCTTGCCTTCAGACCGATAACCGATGATAAAGAGGCAGACTCGGACGCGCTGCTGGCCTCATCGATGGTTCGGGAGCTTTCATCACTTGTGATTTATTTGCGCTACACAGCAATGCGCAATGATCTTTTGGTTATAGACGAGCCAGAGATGAATCTGCAACCCGAGGCCCAAGCAAAGCTCATCGAATTTCTTTCGATGCTCGTAAATGCAGGCTTGAATATCATCATCACCACTCAAAGCCAGTACTTGGTTGATCATCTCATCAACTTGATGAAAGCTGCCGAGCAAGAAGATCCGAAAAGCATATCAGGCGAATTTATCCTTAAGACGGCAGACGCTTTTATTTCGAAAGATGACGTCTCAATGTATCTCTTTGAAAAGGGCACAGCCAAAGACATCCTAAATGGAGACGGATTCATCGATCTGGAGACTTTCATGGGAGGCATCCCATCGGATCCTACAGCTTCGGCGGGAGTTACGAAGGGCACTTGATAGAGAAAAGTAGAGCTATCTGGATACTATCTTTATACTATGCGCTTCATTATAAAAATCAAGACAATGGCACACATAAAAGTCTATCGACATTAATCAATGGGACCCGCCAAGATATAAAAAGAGCTAAATCTTAGCTTTAAATAATAATAATTAGGTGCCGGGGGCGGGATTCGAGCCCGCGACTTCGAGATGACTCAGGCGCGTTCTTCGCATTTACCCTATGAGTCTCGCGCCCTAACCAACTAGGCCACCCCGGCACGGCATAGACCCTCGGGTGAATTGTTAAATAAGGTTTGTGCTACCAGGCCGCAAGGGAAACGGGCATTATTTAAGAGCGGCAAAAGAAAAGTGGATCACCATGCCCTCCGATATATCAGGAACAGTTAGCGAAACGCTATCAGGAAAGCGGATAGTCGTAGGAGTAACAGGCAGCATCGCCGCGGTGCGAGTGGTGGACCTCATTCGCGACCTCATCCGGCGCGGCGCACAGGTTCATTGCGTCATGAGCGCTGCCGCGCAGCAGATTCTCCATCCCTATGCTCTGGAATACGCCAGCGCAAACCCTGTTCTCCTGGAAATAACGGGCCGCGTGGAGCATGTGGAATTTTGCGGCGTGGGCGGAAAGGCGGATCTGCTGCTCATCGCGCCCGCCACTGCGAACACGGTAGGCAAGATGGCCTGCGCCGTAGACGACACGCCGGTGACGACCTTCGCCACCACAGCCATCGGCAGCGGCAAGCCGGTCATGATCGTGCCCGCCATGCACGAGGCCATGTACCGCCACTCGGCAGTCCTGAAGAACCTGCAAGCCCTGCGGGAGATGGGCGTCACGGTGATAGATCCCAGGATCGAAGAGGGCAAGGCCAAGATCCAGGACAACGCGCGAGTGGCTCTGGAAGTGGAAAGGCTGCTCGGCCCCCAGGATCTGCGAGGACGCAAGATTCTCATCACCAGCGGCTCAAATGCCGAGCGGATGGATGACATTCGCATCCTGACCAACCGGGCGTCGGGAAAGACGGGCGTCGCTCTGGCCCTAGAGGCATACCGGCGCGGAGCCGAGGTGGCCATTGTCTCCCGCTTCCCGCAAAGCCTGCCTGTGCGGGAGATCTACGCCGAGAGCGCCCTGGAGATGCTGGACTGCGTGCTGGCCGAGGCGGCAAGGGGCTGCGACGCCCTGATCAGCGCCGCCGCTGTGGCCGACTACACTTTGGACGCCCAGGCTGGCAAGATCAAGTCCGGGCAGGAGGAGATGGCGCTCAAGCTGAAGCCGACCAGGAAGATCATCAAGACCGTGCGCTCCGCTTATCCCGATTTAAAGATCGTCGGCTTCAAGGCTGAGACAAACATCTCCGAGGAGGAACTTCTGCAGAGGGCGACGGAATCCATGCGGGCCTCCGACCTGGATCTGGTGGTAGCAAACGATGTCGGCAAAGGCGGAATGGGAACGGATGAGAACCGGATAGTGATCGTGGATCGCACGGGCCGCAAGACCGTCGCGGAAGGCAAGAAAAACCTGATCGCCCGGAGGATAATCGATTCCCTTGTGGAGGTCTTGCGAGCATGAGCATTTGCGCCGCCTGGGTTCCCTCGCACATCACCGGCTTTTTTGCAGCCATGCGCCAGGACGACCCCGTGAAGTCGGGCTCAATCGGCTGCGGCCTGGCACTGGCGCTGGGCGCGACGACTTTTGTGCAAGCCGCTGCGGAGACGGCGATCGTTCTTAACGGTCAGGTCTCGGACGCGCCCGTGAGCCGCTTTGTGGTCGATCGGCTGGCCCGCTCGCCCGTGCGCGTGGAAACAAAGCTTGACATGCCCTTCGGCTCAGGCTTCGGAGCCAGCGGGGCGGGCTCGCTGGGCTGCGCTCATGCCCTTAACGCCTACTTCGACCTGGGCCTGACTGCGAACCAGGCCGCAGCCTTCGCTCACGAAGCCGAAGTCACGAACCGCACGGGCCTGGGGGACGTCATCGGCCAGCACACCGGGGGCCTCGTGATCCGCATCAGGCCAGGCGCGCCTGGCATTGGAGAAGTTGACCGTATTCCCGTCCCGCCGCTGCCGGTAGACTACGTTGTTCGCGGCCCGATCTCCACCAAAGAGGTGCTCTCCGACCAGGCGGTGATGAAAGCAGTAAATGCCGCGGGTGTTGAGGCGCTAAAGGAGCTTTTAAGGAGGCCCACGCTGCAGGATTTCATGCGTCTTGCCCGACATTTTACGCGGCAGTCGGGCCTGGCCAGCGACTGGACCAGCGATGCCATCGAGGCGGTTGAAGCTGCGGGCGGAATGGCCAGCATGATCATGCTCGGTGACGCAGTGTTTGCATTCGGCGGCGCTGCTGCCCTCGCCGAGTTCGGAGAGGTTCATACTACTACAATTTCACAGAGAGGTGCCAATCTTGACTGATATTCCCAGATTCCATCCGAGATACGCGTCCCTTGTGGCCCGCGAGCGCGTGGCAGCAGGCGTGAAGAGCGGTTTTACCAGCAGCCAGGGGCTGATCGCCCAGGGCAGAGGAGAATGCTTCGACTACCTTTTGGGCGAGAAGACGACGGAGTCGGCGGCAGTGGCAACGCGCGCCGCTGCTGCCCTGCTCTTGCTGGCCGAGCATCCGGCGCTGAGCGTGAACGGAAACGTCGCGGCTCTCGTTCCTGAGGAGATGGTCGCCCTGGCCGACGCCCTCGGTGCGCTCCTGGAAGTCAATCTCTTCCACCGATCAGAGGAGCGGGTGAAGAAAATAGCCGACCTGCTGCGCGCCAGCGGAGCCACGGAGGTCTTGGGAGAAAATCCGAATGCCGCGGTTTCGGGTCTGGAACATGCCAGGGCTCTGGCCACGCGCGGCGGAATCTACGATGCCGATGTTGTATTGATTCCGCTGGAGGACGGAGACCGCTGCGAAGCCCTGGCGGCGATGGGCAAGAAGGTGATTGCCATCGATCTGAATCCGCTCTCCCGAACGGCAAGGAAAGCCACGGTGAGCCTGGTCGACAACATTTTGAGAGCTGTGCCGAACCTCACAGCACAAGTGAAGGAGCTATCTCCCTTGTCGCGTTCTGATCTGGAGAAGATCGTGCTGGAGTACGACAACGAAAGAACGCTGCGCCAGGCGGTTGAGGAGATCCGGAACCATTTGCAGGCGCAATTCAAAGAGCACCAAAGAGGATAATATTTAAAATAAGTTAAATTATTAAAATCGGAATTTAAAAAAAGTAGAAGATAAAATTGATGAGATCTAGCCGATTGGCGCGTAGATCACTGTCAGGATCTCTTGCGGCCCAACTTCGCGCGGGTCGTTCAGATAGGCCTCTCGCATGGGTCCGGAGAGCTTCTTTCCGTTCTCCTCGATCCAGGCAAAGAGTTTCTCGTAGGCCAGTCCGCTTGATTCGTATGGCCCTTTGTGAACCGTCTTGGCCATCGTCGCGCCGGGAAGCTCGTAGCACTTGATCTCCGCCGTTTCAGAAATCCTGGTCGCGATAGGCAAACAGACCTCGATGTCCGCGCGGCCTGCTTCATCCGCGGCCATAGCCTCTTCAACGCTTTTCTCATGCCACAGGAACATGGGCGGCCCGGCAATTATGGCACTTCGGCTAATGACATATTCAAAGAGGGCTGGCAGCATCTTTGCGATCTCTTTGTATTGTCCGTGCTTGCGCATTCCCGCCACCAACTTTGGCGCTTCCTCGACAACTTCAATCTTGTGCATTTGACCCATCCTTTTCCTTTTTCCTGAAACCACCTGAGGCAGCAGGTTTCAAGCATTCGATCAACTTTAGCCTACATCAACTCGACCTAAGCGCCGCGAAAGTAATCGGATTTTCACAGGCAGAAGAATCACAGGCGCGAGCGAGCGGCCTTTTGCACGCTCTGGTCCTGGTCCTCGGCCAGCCGCTTCAGGATTTCGGGTGTTGCTCGCGGATTTTGGGCAACTGCCTCCCGCACCATCCAGGACCAATGGCCGGATAGCCCTTCCAGATCTTTCTCAGACAGATTCGGATTTCGAGCCACAGCTTCCCTGACCTCCCAGCTCTTGTCGGCGGCGAGAGCTGTTAGCGCCGCAACGGGCGTTTTCGGATTTACGGCGGCCGTTGCCCGCACGTCCATGATCCTGTCCGCGGAAAGATAGACGAGCAGATCCTCGGGCGTGGCGGGATTTTTGGCGATGTTGTCTCTCACCAGCCAGCTCACATCCTTGACCATCTTGTTCATCGCTTCGACAGTCAGGTGGTGATTTGATGCCGCCGCTGCCCGCACATGCTCATCGGAGTCGCGGGATAGAAATGCCAGCGTCACTGGATTGATGTTTTGGTTCTTAGCTACCGACTCTTTCACAAGATAGCGATTTTTTTGCAGGGTGCTGTCGTAGTCCACCATCTCGTCCCCGGCCAGCATCTCCAGGATGATGGATGGTGTCCGGCTGTTCAAACCCACCGCGGCCCGCACGTACCCGGAACGGTCATCCGCCAGCCTCTCCAGCGCAGGCTGCGAAGCATTGGCATTTCCGGCTGCGGCTTCCCGCACCCACTGTACGGCATCTCCGGCGAGAAGGTTCAGGATCTCCGCTGAAGTACGCGGGTTCCAGGCCACCTTGCGGCGCACATGCCAGTCGAAGGATAGGGCCAGCTCGGCCAGATCCTCTTCATCATTTCCGCGTTCGGATTTCCCAGGCGCGCCGTCACTTCCGAGCATCTGCCACCATTCCCAAACCAAAGGCGCTTGAAGTCACCAATTTTGCTTTTAGGCTTCTTTGGTTTCGTGTCTTAAATTCTGTAAATCGTAAAGCCATAAACCTCATCCAGCAGCTTATCCAATCGTTTTTCATCATGCCTATCCAGCCGCCGCTCTACGATCGGCAGTGCCGTCGCGGAGGCGATCTGCTTTAATAGATTCTGGTCTCCACCCAAGACTGCATATTTTGCCACGGAGCCGTATTTCGCGGACAGGTCGGTGAGCTTTTGGAGAACATCATCGATATGATTTTTTATGTCCTCCTCGCGCAGACGCTCGAATCGCTTCTGGCTCCAGCCGCCCTTGGAGTGCTTCTCCTTCACCTGGCTCTGCACAAACACCTGGACCTCAAAGCCTCCGGGGCCGAAGGCCACTCCCAGGAATGTGTCTCCGGCGTGAGCTGAGACGACCAGAACCGGCGTCTCCATCATCTCTTGCAGGGGCGCAAGGGAGAAGACCTCGCCGGACGCGGAGACGCTTTCTCGGACGGGAAAAGGCGGAACGAGCAGCATGGTGAAGAGCTGGGGATATTTCAGAACGATCCACCCCCGCTCCGACTTGACCGCTTGCGCCACCTCCGCAGCTTCGGGAACCAGGTCCTTGCTGTCGGGAAGATATGCGGTCAGGAGATCGTCCTCGCCGGTGCGGCATTCCTTTAGCCTTTTTATCAGCCGCTCCAGCTCTCGCGGGCTGGTCTTTGCGGCTTTGGGTTGGGGCGATCTTTCGCTTCCCTTAGCGTCCTCATCCGGCTCGCCAAATCCAGAGGGCGTGGCAGCGGCAGACGCTTTCTGCTCTGCATCTTTCAGCGCCAGATTGCACTCCTGGTTGGCGGCATTGAGTTTGCGAATCTTCTCGTCCCGCTTTTCCAGGGTCCTCGCCAGCTCTTCCTTGTCGCTCTCCAAATCTTTAAGGCTCGATTCCAGCTCCAAAATGCGGTCTTCCAGCTTCCTTTTCCCGAAGAGATCCACCACGATTAGCTTCCTCCAAATCAACCGCAATGATTCGTTACCAATGATTCGTTACCAATGATTCGTTACCATTCGATGCTGCTCGATTCGCTATTGTTATTCGCTGCTTTTCGATTTGCCGTTGTATTTTTGCTGCGATTCTATTCGCTGCTGTTCGGTCTACTTGCTCCTTTTGCACTTCTGTAATCTTAGAGTCTACTAAGGGCAATAACTATTTTCGTCCCGGGAATTGATGCTGCATTTATCAGAAATATTTATTACACAATTGCCCTGATGATTATCCGGCCAGAACGTGGCAGCAGGACAAGATCGAGATGATAATAAAAAATGGAAAACTAAATTGAAATGGATAATTAAAATGGAGAAACAAGACGAAAAATAAAGGCGGACTCGCTGGGACTCGAACCCAGGTCAGCGGGTATCTTCGAACACTCTCCGAAGCCCGCTAGGATGTCCACTACCCTACGAGCCCATCCAAGAGACTAGCATAATTGCTTCCATGCTATTAACCTTTCCCGCAAATCCAGGGGATGCCAACATGAAATCATTGATTCGCCAAGAGAGGCCGCCCATGCAAATATTGTTAATTGTCGACCGTATAGTTTATTAATAATCAGGTCGGAAGGCAAAATCCGAAGGACCAAAATACCAGCTTCGATAGAGCAAGTCGTGTGGTAATATGAAAAATAAAGCCGCAAAAGAAGCGACAGAAGATGAAGTGCAAGAGATCCTGAAGGGCTTCCCCTCGGGGAAAGGGGCTACAATTCCTCTTCTCCAAAAGGTCCAAGCGGAGAATGGATACATCTCTGCAGAGGCCGTTAGAGAAGTAGCCGATTTTTTAGAGCTTCCCGAGAGCGAAGTTTACGGCATTGCCACCTTTTATTCCGAGTTCAAATTGATCAAACCGGGGCGGCATCATATTAAGATCTGTATGGGAACATCCTGCTACCTGGGCGGAGGCAAAGAGCTTCTGGATCATCTGAGCCGGGAGCTTGAAATTTTGCCGGGCAGGACCACGGAGGATGGAGAGTTCAGTTTAGAGACTGTGGCATGTCTCGGCTGCTGCTCCAAATCGCCGGTTATGTCCGTGGACGGCAGGATTTTCGGAGGCGTTTCGCTATCGTCTGCTGACAATATCCTTGCACATCTGGATTGAATCATCCGAGAGCTATTATGAAGATTGCATCTGATTCGCAACGCTTTGCTCTCTTCCGTGAAGAGGCAAAGAGCGCATGGCTCGAGCTCATCCAAGGAAATCGCCCACTGATATGCACGGGCATGTCCACCTGCGGCATGTCCGCTGAGGCTGCAAATTCTAAGAAGGCAATGGAAGAGGAGCTGCGAGAGAAGGGAATCGACGCTAGGAGCATGAATGTGGGATGTCTCGGGCTCTGCTATGCCGAGCCGCTGGTCTACATTAAAATCCCTGGCAAGCCCATGATCTGCTACGGGAATATCACACCCGAAATCGCACCAAACTTCATAAATGAGGTGTTTGCGACCGGAAAGACTTCGACGACTTCTGCAACTTTTACGACTTATGCGGTTTCTGCTGCTTCTTCACGCTCCGGCTCCTCATCCGAATTTCTGAGAGAGCGGTGTTTGGGAACCCTTGACCTTCCTGAGATGGAAAAGATGGATAGTCTCGAAGATCCAGCACTGCCCTCCATCTGGGAGCATCCGATGATCAAGCCCCAGATCAGAATCGCTCTTCGCAATTGCGGCATCATCGATCCGGAATGCGTCGAGCATTACATTGCCCGAGGCGGCTACACGGCCCTGGAAAAGGCTCTCGGAATGCCGCCGGAAAAGGTCATCGAAGAGGTCAAGGCATCGGGCCTGCGCGGTCGAGGCGGGGCGGGATTTCCCACGGGAATGAAATGGGAATTCTGCCGCCGTTCGCCGGGAAATGAGAAATATCTGATCTGCAACGCCGATGAAGGAGATCCGGGGGCCTTCATGGACCGCTCCATCCTGGAGGGCGATCCCCATGCCGTCATAGAAGGCATGCTCATCGCCGCTCATGCAATGGGATCCACGGAGGGCTTCATCTACTGCCGGGCCGAGTATCCGCTGGCCTTGAAGAGGCTGGATATCGCCTTGCAGCAGGCAAGAGACCTCGGACTTTTGGGCGAGAACATCCTCGGCACGGGAATGAACTTCGACGTCTCCATAAAAGACGGAGCAGGAGCCTTTGTCTGCGGCGAAGAAACCGCCCTCATGGCATCCATCGAAGGAAGGCGCGGCATGCCGAGAGCCAGGCCGCCTTTCCCCGCCAACGCCGGATTGTGGGGCAAGCCGACCAACATCAACAACGTGGAGACACTGTCCAATCTCTCATCGATCATCAACCAGGGCGGCAACTGGTATTCGAAATTTGGAATAGGAAGAAGCCGCGGCACCAAGACCCTTTCGCTGGCCGGCTCAGTGCGCCGTGCCGGGCTGATTGAGGTGCCTTTGGGCATGACGCTTCGCGAGGTCATCTACGGCATCGGCGGCGGGATACCCGGAGACAAAGCCTGCAAGGCCATACTCACGGGCGGACCCTCCGGCGGATGCTTGCCAGCCGAGTTTCTCGACCTGCCCGTGGACTACGAATCGCTCATGGAAAAAGGCTCGATCATGGGCTCAGGCAGCATGATCGTAGTCGACGAAGACACCTGCATCGTGGACACGGCCAGATTCTTCCTCTCATTCACCCAATCCGAGTCCTGCGGCAAATGTACGCCCTGTCGCATCGGCACCAGACAGATGCTATCTGCCCTGGAGAAGATCTGCCAGGGCCGGGGAGAGACGACAGATATCGCCCGTTTGGAGAAGCTGGCCAATACAGTGCGCAGTGGATCGCTCTGCGGCCTTGGGGCAGGCGCGCCAAACCCCGTCCTGACCACGCTCAAGTATTTCCGGCGGGAGTACGATGCGCACATCCTGGAAAAGAGATGTCCGTCAATGGTCTGTAAGGACTTGATCCGCTACTACATTGATGAGCAGAAGTGTCACGGCTGCGGTTTGTGTAAAGATAGCTGTCCGGTGGGGGCGATATCCGGCGAGAAGAAGGCGGCCCACGTCATCGACGGCAATGCTTGCATAAAATGCGGAGCATGTCTGGACGCCTGTCCGGATAAATTCAAGGCAGTAGCCAAGGGGGCGGCACAATGCGTCTATTGATCAATGAAATAGAGGTCGATGCCCCGCCCGGGACAACGATAAAAGATGCGGCAAAGCTGGCAAGAATAAGGATACCGGGCCTGTGCGACTATCCTGGGATCGAGCACTACGGAGGCTGTCGGCTCTGCCTGGTAGAGGTGGAGGGCATGAGAGGCTATCCGTCCTCCTGCACGCTCCCGATATCGGAAGGCATGAAGGTCAAGACGGACACTTCAGCTTTGCGGGAGCTGCGCAAGAATATTTTGGAGTTGCTTTTATCCGAGCATCCCTGCGGCTGCCTCTTTTGCGAGCGCGCCGGCAAGTGCGACGAGATTCGGGAGGGCATGAGAAAGGTTCCGGAGACGGTTGGATGCCGCTACTGTCCCAAGGACCACAGGTGCGAGCTGCAAGAGACGGTCGCACTCGTGGGTCTTGAGAAGATCGAACTGTGCCGCCTGGGCTCTCACAAGGAGGTAATGAGAAGCCCGTTCTTCGACCGCGACCCGAATCTGTGCATCCTGTGCGGGCGGTGCGTGCGGGCCTGCGACGAGCGCAGCGGCGGCGTCGTTTCCTTCCACTTCCGAGGCTTTGACGCCGGTATCGGCACGGCCTTCGAGAAACCACTGGAGGATGTGGGCTGCCGGTTTTGCGGGGCATGTGTTGACGTCTGCCCCACGGGCGCGCTGGTGGAGAGGGCCAACAAATGGGCGGGGCTGCCGGAAAAAATTGTGGAGACCACCTGTCCCTTCTGCAGCTGCAACTGCAAGATCGGTCTTGAGATCAAGAATGACAAGATCCTGCGCACCAGAACGACAGGCAGCAAGCTTTGCGTGAGGGGAAGGTTTGCCCTGGAGTTCGTGCACCATCAAAGGCTCACCCGGCCACTGATTCGCAAGGACGGCGAGCTTGTCGAGGCCGACTGGAAGGAGGCATTGGCCTTTGTGGCGGAGAAATTGAGCGGCTACAAAGGCCGAGATGTTGCTATGCTGGTTTCAGGGGTTCTGACCAACGAGGCTCTGACTGCAGCCAAGACCCTTGCCGAGCAGGCGATGGACAGCCGGGCTGTAGCCGAAGACTATTCCAGCAGATACAATCTCGATGAGATCGTCAAGGGACCGCTTCTGGTCGTGGGAGACTTATCCGAGACGAACCCGGCCACGGAGCTGGCTGTTCGCGCGGCAAAGCCGGTGGTGTTAAGCCCGATCAAGACCCTTCTTGCCAAAAATGCATCTCTCTGGCTCCGGGAGCGTCCGGGCGACGAGGTCCTGGTTCTCACAGCCATTGCCAAAGTAGCCATATCAGCCTTGGCCGATCAGGACCGCAAATCCCTGGAAAAGGTCGAGGGATATTCGGAATTCTCAAAATCCCTTGATTTACTGAAGAAAGATGACATCAGTATTTCGCCTTCGGAGATCGGCAAGGCGACACGTGCGCTTTCGAGGGGAACCGTTGTAGTTAGCCCCGACTCGGATTTGGAGATCAAGAAAGCCGCCGGAAATCTGGCCCTGGCCCTGGGCGGCAAGCTCTGTCTGGTGGGCAGGAACTGCAACTCGCGCGGCTCTTCCATTTTGGGACTGTCCAGAGGATTTGAAGATACTATGCATTCCCTTCAATCCGGCAGGACGAAGGCCGCGTACATTGTGGGCTGCAACCCCGCCAGAGCAAGCGCAAGGATGGCGGAGATATTATCGAATCTGGAATTCCTGGTGGTGCAGGACCTCTTCCTGACTGAGAGCGCCAGGTTGGCGGATGTGGTCCTTCCTGCGGCAAGCTTTGCCGAGATCGACGGCACATTCACCTCCACGGACGGCAGGATGCTGCCGCTGAAGGCGGCGATAAAGGCCAGATCAAAGTCGGACGTGCAGATTTTATCCGATCTCTTATCGATTATGAAGGACGGGACCAAAGAAAACAAGGCGGAAGCGGAACTCAAAGCCGATAATTCGCAGTCGTCCCCGAAAGCGTCGCAACCGGAAATGCAGCGAGAGGCGGCGGGAGAGAGCCCTGAGCCGGTGAAGACGAGGGCGCAGGCTAATGAATTTATCATCCTGTCTTTCCTGCCTGTAAAATTGCAGAGCGCGCCAAGAGACTCCTGCCAGCTGGTGGTAGGGCCGCGTCTCTTTGAGTTTGGCAGCGGCACGAGAACCTCGCGAGTGCATGATCTCTTGTATTTGAATAAAAAACGAAAAGTAGAGATCAATCCGGAGGATGGCCGCGATCTGGAAATCGCGGATGGTGAAGCGATCACTCTTGAATCCGGCGAGAAAATAATAAATCGAGCGGTCAGGATCTCGCGGAGAGTTCCCAAAGGCGTGATGCATGTTTGCGGGCGAAAGAGCGAGGCGGTTAGTGCAGAGGTGAAGCGCGATGTATGAAGTGCAGAAAAGAGTTGCCCTGGCACCGGGACTGACGCTCCTGAAGATCCGAGCGCCCCAGATAGCGAGAAAGATGCAGCCCGGCCAATTTGTAATCGCCAGGGTTGACGAATTCGGCGAGCGCATTCCCCTCAGCGTGGCCGATTGGGACAATGAATCCATCTGGGTGGTAGTTCAGGATGTAGGAGTCTCCACGCGAAAGTTGAGCCTTCTCGATGTGGCGGACTCTCTGCTAAACCTGGCAGGTCCGCTGGGAAAACCAAGTCTGATTGAAAATTTCGGAACGGTGGCCGTCGTGAGCGGCTGTTTCGGCATCGGGCCGGGATATGCCCTGGCCAAGGCACTCAAAAAAGCCGGAAATACGGTCATAATGGTAGTAGAAGCCAGAAACGCCGGATGGCTCTTCTGGCAGGATCGATTGGAGAAGGTCTCCGACCGGCTGATCCTGACCTGCAACCAGGCTGGAAAGGATGACAGCTGCGCCACAAATCCTTTGAAGAGGCTTATCGAATCCGAGAAGATCGATCGGGTCTACGCCATCGGCTGCACTTTTATGATGATGGAGATCTCAAGCGTGACCGCGCCTGCTGCCGTTCCTACCAGGGTTAGCCTCATGCCGCTCATGGTGGACGGA
>RPOO01000051.1 GCA_003857025.1 Methanothrix sp. | reverse complement strand
GATACATTATCGAGATACTCGAAAGATGCATTGCCGGCAAATTCCGTTATAGTCGAATCAATGATCTTCTTGGCCGCAAGACCTGTGGCCGTTCTGTCCGTCACGATGATGATATGCTTGGTTTGGGGCTGAAGACGGAACATCAGCGCAAGAGTATCTTTGACATCATATGATTCCAAGACTCCGGTAAAGCCGCTCTTTCCCTCCAGCATCTTCTCATTGAAGTACACGACCCCGCAAAATACCACCGGCGCTCCTGGAAATATCTCGTCCCTGTTATTGAGCAGGAAATAGAATGCATCCGTATCTGCAGACAGAATAACATCAAAATGCCTGTCTTTGTATTTTTGCAAATACAGTCCCTTCAGATATTCCAGGCGCTCCTCATCAGGCGCGATCCTCTTCGAATCCATGTACTCGGTTCGGATAGCCGCAGACGGCATCCTCATGGCGAAGTGGAGCTTGATTTCTGAGATGATGTTGTCTTCCCATTTCATTCCCGGATTGTAAGAGGCAAGGATGAGAATTTGCTTTGGGGAGTTATCTTTGACTTCTGACGCCGAAACTGAATAAATCAATGCAGCCATCAGACCGAATCCAAGGGCAATTCTCACCAAAGATGCATCCATAGAATGTACTTCACTCTTATAAATTAAAACTTTTTTCTAATAGCGAATTGGTATTCTCGCCAAGTGCTTCGAAGATGAGCTTCCTGATCTTTCCTAATCATTCCCAATCTTCTTTGTATTATCTTTCTCAAATCACCTCTATTGTCGCTTTTCCAATCATCTTATTCTCTTTTCCCCATCCCTCTTTATTCTATATTTCATAATTTCTTCGCGAACTTACTCTTGGTCCGGTTGGCAAGATTGCACGAAAAGATAAATAGTTTGCAGACTATAAACATCCTATCAATTCTAGAGGTGAATAATTTTGGCTGACAAAAAATTTTACTCCCTGCCCGAACTGCCCTATGGCTACAACGCTCTGGAGCCTTACATATCCGAGGCTCAGCTGCGGCTGCACCACGACAAGCATCATGCTGCTTACGTGAATGGTGCCAATGCCATTTTAGAGCGGCTGGACAAAGCCCGCCAGGCGGGAACCGATGTGGATATGAAGGCAACGCTGAAGGAGCTTTCTTTCAATGTCGGTGGCCATATCCTGCATAGTCTCTTTTGGGCGAATCTGGCTCCTGCTGCAAAGACCACCAAAGAGCCTGGCGGAGCGCTGGGGGATGCTCTGAAGAACGAGTTCGGCAGCTTCGAGCGATTCAAGAAGGAGTTCACGGCAGCTGCCGGCAGTGCGGAGGGCTCGGGCTGGGGTGTGCTGGCTCTTTGCGGAAAGACAAACAGGCCGGTGTTGATGCAGATCGAGAAGCATAACGTGAATGTAGCGCCCAACGAGAGAATTCTCATGGTCCTGGATGTGTGGGAACATGCCTACTATCTGGACTACAAGAACGAGCGGCCCAAGTTCGTGGAGGCTTTCTGGAATATCGTGAACTGGAACGAGGTCAATAAAAGACTGGAAACCATACTAAAATAAAAATATTTTTCAATCATTTAATTTTCACATGGATGGTTTTTGCTGGTGTGTTTTTATTCTCAATTGATCTTGAAGGATGTCGGCTCATTAGCGATCTGGGCTTGACATACTGAATGTATCATGGCAGCAATCATGAGTGCCAACAGGCAAAGAATAGTTGGTTCCATCAATATTTACTTCATCTTGATGCTAAGGATTGTCATGAGATGTTGATAACAAATAGTTTTCCGATTGGGCATCCGCTTCAAAATAGGTTTAATTATTGTATAATGTTGGATGCGAGTAGCTTCGCGCAGATTCACGTCTCCGCTCGCGAGCGGGAGAATTCAGCCGAGAGATATAATGATATCCTTTAAATTTTTCTTATGGCAAATTCCAGCATTTGCGATCTCATAGACGCCCTAATCTTTCGAGGCGATATCTTTTCACCAAGGTCAAGCCCGCTGTATATCTCTTTGGCACTCGCGGATTACTTTCGCGTCGCTCCCGATGGGCTTAATATTCTTCCGAAAAATATGGTCCGATTAGTTTATTACCTATCAGTAATATACATGAAGAAAAATTTTAAGAAAGTTTGGGGCGCAAAGCCAATAAACAAAGAATGAAATACTGCACTGATAGGTTGATTATCGAGAGGATGAGTCATGTTGCTTTATCGTAGAGGGGATGGGCGTTGAGCAGCAGAATCGTGCAGCAGACCCTAGAAGGGTTAGCCGTTTCTGCCATGCCCAGAGTAAGGACCACGGACGGCCATCTGCTGGACTGGGACAGAGATGCCATAGCCAAGCAGCTTTTGAAAGAGACGAAGCTATCCGAACAATTTTATAAAGAGCCCGGCATCACAGAGGAAGAGGCCAAGGATATCGCCAAGGAGGTAGAGCGCCGGGTCAGGTGGATGAACGTTCGCTACCTCAGCGGCCCCCTGGTCCGCGAGATTATGAATGTCGTCCTCCTGGAGCGCCATCACACCGAGTGGCGAAATATCTGCACGCGAGTTGGTACTCCCGTCTTCGATGCCCACTTAATCGACATCGGTACTGGCTTCGAGGCCAAGGAGAATGCCAATTTGCAGGAGAATGCCGAGACCAGCCACAAGAAGAAGGCGGACAAGATCAGCAAGGAGCAATACCTGCTGCTGCTGCCGCCCTACCTCGCCGACCGCCACCTGGCAGGCGACCTGCACATCCACGATCTGGAGTACTTTGGGACAAGGCCGTTTTGCATCGACGGCAGCACTGCCGTGCCCGCGATCTCCAAAGGCCGAACGACGGTCATAAGGCCCGATGAGTTGCCCTTCCAAGGAGACTACTACTATCCGGAGGAGCTTTTCGCGATCTCTCCCAAGGGGCCGAAAAAAGTCCTAAAAGTTTCCCGACGCATGGCCGACAGAGAGTTGCTCAAGATTAAAACTTCTAGCGGCAAGTCTCTCAAGGTCACGAGGGAGCACAGAATTCCGGTGAAGGATAAGGGCATAAAAAAGGCAGCGGAAATCAAGCCTGGTGATGTATTGGACAGTGCCTGGGAGCACGGCTTGAACCTGCGGGGCAGGCCCATCGAGAACTTGAACCTGATCGTGGAGTTTGCGGACAAAGTGCCCGCATCAATTATTGAGAATGTCTTTGTGCGCAATGCTCGCGCTCTCTTCAAGAAGGCGATCGAAGAAGGGAAATGTGCATCCTTCTCGGAAATGTCCAGGACTCTTGGCGTTGAGCATCATAAAGAGTGGTTCACAAGGGGCATAATGCCCATCTTGCTCTTCCGCAAATTTTCCGAGCTATATGATCAGCACAACTATGCAGACTTGAGGATTGGCGTCGTCGGCAGTGATAATGATCTTCCTGCCATCCTTCCCATAACCACGGATGTCGCTAAGCTCTTGGGCTTCTTCATCTCTGAGGGCAACTACAACATCCAGGAAGCCTGCAATTACAATTTGGCAATAACGGGCAGTGCTCATGCCGAAGCCGTGGTGTGCTCGGTGGGCAGCGCATTCAATACTTATGCGACCGTGACCGAAGGTCTCCCATCAAAAAGAATGATTTATGGCATCGAGGGCGAATGGGAGAGATCCAAACAGGTATACTTCGGCGGCAAGCTGGTTTATCTGCTCTTTCGATACGTATTCGGCATATCTGGCGGAAGCCACAATAAGAGGCTTCCTGCGATCGTCTATCATCTGGGTGATGAGCACCTCTTCGATATGCTCAGTGCTCTCTTTACCGGCGACGGGTCGGCATACTACCGTCCGGAGAAGTCCGATTGCGTCGTAAACTACACCACTGCTTCGGAGATGCTCCGTCAGGAGCTATCTTTGCTTCTCACGTCCCTCGGCATGAATCCGCAAATAGTCGAGCTTTATGAGGGCGAGGTGCGGCGAACTCTTTACAGGATACAGCTCAACGGCTTCAAGAATATCCAGGCCTTCAGCAAGGCGGCCAAGTTCTACGACGAGCGGCAGGAACATATCGATAGGTTCCTCGCGTCCGTCAAGGAGATTCAGAGAAGCCCGAAGCAAGAAGCGGTCACGGAGATTGTTCCTACCTCACCTTCGGGCGAGTACGTCTATGATCTGTTCCTCGAAGGAGATGACGAAGAGAGCCATACTTACTTCGCATCAGACGGCTTGCTCATACACAACTGTCAGGATTGGGATCTCCGTTACTTTTTTTACTACGGATTGATGCCCGACGGCCTTGGAACCAAAGCAAGTGTTGCGGGGCCAGCCAAAAAGTCCGAAGTTGCCATCCTGCACGCCGTCAAGGCTCTGGGCAGCGCTCAGACCAACTTCGCCGGAGGCCAGGGTTTCTACAACTTCTTGACCTTCATCGCCCCCTACTTCGAGGGCCAGCCATACGAAGAGATCAAGCAGCTCATGCAGATGTTCGTCTACGAGATGACGCAGATGATGGTCGCTCGCGGCGGGCAATTGGTCTTCTCATCGGTGCAGCTCACGCCGGGAGTTCCGAAGCTGTGGCGCGACAAGCCTGCCGTGTACTCAGGTCGGGTTTGGAACGGCTCGCAGCCAGACACGCCGTTGAAGACCTATGGCCAGTTCGAGCGCGAGGTGCGACTGTCGTTCAAGGCTCTCATGGAGGTCATGCTCGGCGGCGACTATTGGGGCAAGCCCTTTAACTTCCCCAAGCCCGAGATCAGCATCGAGCCGGACTTCATGAAAGAGGATCTGGCCTTCAACGAGGCCCATCCTGATCTGCCCACTTACCAGGATCTTTATCTGCTCACCTTCAAGCTGGCAGCCGAGTACGGCACGCCCTACTTCGACAACCAGCTCCCGGCATACCGCGGAGCGGGCGAAGGCATCTCTTGCTATCAATGTTGTGCGTATCAGTTTGCCGCCACCGCCGACAGCGACAGCCATTTTGATGAAAAGCTGTACTTCAAAGACGGCATGCACTTCTCGATGGGCTCCTGGCAGGTCGTCTCTCTCAACTGCCCACGTGCCGCATACCTCGCTCGCGGAGACGATGAGCTTCTCTTTGAGTACCTGCGAGAGCTGATGGACACATCCGTTGAGATCTTCAAGGTCAAGCGTGAGTGGATGAACCAGATCATCAAGAACCACCGCATGCCCTTTGCCACTCAGCAGCCGCGCGATCCCGTCACTGGCAAGAAGGGGTCCATTGCCGTCGGCCTGGAGGGTCTGGTTTACACCATCGGCGTGGTGGGCGTGAACGAGATGGTGCAGTTCCATACGGGAAAGCAGATGCACGAGTCCAAGGATGCCTGGAAGCTTGCCGTGCGCGCCATGACGGAGATGGAGATC
Source organism: Methanothrix sp. (assembly GCA_003857025.1). Lineage (GTDB taxonomy): Archaea > Halobacteriota > Methanosarcinia > Methanotrichales > Methanotrichaceae > Methanothrix. The sequence continues at coordinate 9,929 of RPOO01000051.1, read as the reverse complement.
TACTCCAAGAAGCTCTCCGTCCAGCACAACATGACCATAGCCTTGGCGCGAACGCCTGCTGAGACCACCGCCCAGCGCTTCGCAGTCTCCGATCTGATTCATGAGGAATTCCGGGAGTATGCAGAGGGCGTCGTCAAAGGGGACGTCGATGCCGTGAAGAAGAATGTGCAAAGGACGCGCGACCTGCCCGTCTACTACACCAACGGCACGCATCTGCCGCCCGGCGCGGATGTTACCATCTTTGAGAGGGCGAAGCTGGAGCACGTATTCTTCCCCATAGTGGACGGCGGAAATATCTTCCACATCTTCATGGGTGAAGCGACCCCCGATCCCAAGGGCCTGATGGACTTCGGATTGCGCCTGGCTAAAGAGACGCAGATCGGCTACTTCACATTCACCAAGGATATGACGGTGTGCCTGGGCTGCTCACAGGTATCCGGCGGCCTGAAGGACGAATGTCCGAGCTGTGGATCGGATGAAGTGGATCACATCAGCCGCATAACCGGATACCTTCAGGCTGTAAGCGGCTGGAACAGCGCCAAGAGACAGGAGCTGAAAGATCGCAAGAGATACAATGAACTGGCATAGGCTGACGAAAAGTATATATCGGATCTACCAAAGTGAAGACTTGCCAGTGAGGCAAATTGGAGGAGTCTACAAATGCCTGCAGTCGTTAACAAGGATGAATGTGTAAGCTGTGGAACTTGCGTTGAGGAGTGCCCTGAGAAAGCAATCAGCATGGATGACTCGGAGATCGCAACCGTAAACGTGGACAAGTGCACCGAGTGCAAAACCTGTGTTGATGCCTGCCCCTCTTCGGCCATTACCGTAGAGTAAATGCACCTTTCTTAATATTTTTCGTGAATTTTTCTATCGTTCTGCGTTCTGAAGCGTTCAGAATGCGTCCATTCCTTTTTCAAGACACCTTTTTCAAGGCAACGAAAATGGTATGTGCCATTCGAAAAGTATTTATCGGATATATCACTGGTGAATTTTGCCAGTGAGGCAAATTGGAGGTTTGAAATAATGCCCGCAGTTGTTAACAGAGAGGAATGCGTAAGCTGTGGAACTTGCGTAGAGGAGTGCCCCGAAGAAGCCATCACTCTGGACGATGAAGAGATAGCAGTAGTGAACAAAGAGAAGTGCACCGAGTGTAAGACCTGTGTTGATGCTTGCCCCTCATCGGCCATCAGCATGGAGTAACTGCACCTGGTAAATCACTTTTTTTTAGACCATTTTTGAAAGCTAATTTTTAGCTTTGCGGCAGCTTCGCACCGCGTCTTTCGTCATCCGTCGTTATATTCGCGGCATATCATTGATCACAGCAAAATTGTCTCTTGGTCTCTTCAGCTTTCTCGTGGCAATTCCTTATCGCCTATTGCATTATCGCCGATCGCTTCATAGAACTGCTCCCAATCAAGAGTTGTGGCTACACAACCGGATTTTAAGAGCGGAACGCCCTGGGCAGGTATGGCATGGCTGTGGCAGAGGTCAAGCCCTTCTTTGATCTCCATCTGGCAGCCCACGCCCACGACGGCTTTTGGATTGTACTTTTTGATGATCCTCTTGATGAAGCTTGAGCCGGGCACGATGAAGAACTTGTATCCTAGGCCCTCTGCCATCTTTTTTGCCTCTCCGACATTGCAGCGCCCGCAATTTATGCATTTGATCCCTTCCGGTGTGAGCTTGGCCGGGCACTCAATGCTGCGAACGCACTGGGGCATGAAGATGAATCGCCGGTCGATGGGAGTTTTTAAAAATTCCTTGCGGTTTACATAGTTTCTCAGTCGCACGCCGACATCGTCTACTATGGAATCGTCAGCTCTGGCGATCCAGAACAGTGATTTTATGACGCTCTCCAAGAGGGTGGTGCCGAAAAGTATGATTCGCGCTGCGAAGAAGTTGCCGGTCCGAAAGGAGTAAATGATAAGCAACGCTACCAGAATCGATAGCATCAAAGCGCCGACTGCCAGCAGGACAACCGCCTCGCCCACCAGGTAAAACAGTTGATTCAAATACTCCGGGAGCATGAGCGTGACTTTGCCCCCTCCGGCTTATAAATCTGTCAGGTGCGGTATAACGGCGCAAGTTTTTTATTCCACGCAGGAATGAAGTTTATACCTTCGCCCTTATGAAATTTAATGAGGATTGAAAAATGGCAAAAATGCACAGCAGAAAGAAAGGCTCCTCTCGATCCCGACCACCCATTGCGGCCAAAGTGCCTGCGTGGTCCGATATATCCAAAGAAGAGCTGGAAAAGTCTATCATGAAGCTGCACGAGAGCGGGCTGCCGTCCAGCCGCATCGGCCTGACCTTGCGTGATCAGTATGGCGTGCCGAGCGTAAAGCTGGTCCTTGGCAAGAATTTGAACGGATTCTTAAAGGCGAATGGTGCCCTTCCGGATATCCCGGAGGACCTGGCCAACTTGATGAGAAAGGCACTGCATATCAGAAAGCACATCAAGGCCAATAAGAAGGATGTTCACAACAAGAGAGCTCTGCAGCTCACCGAGAATAAAGTGCGCAGACTGGTGAAATACTACCACGACTCCGGTCGCCTGGCACCAGAGTGGCTCTACTCGCCGGAAACGGCTGAGATATTAGTCTCATGAAGCGGCTCGACAAGGCAGCAGAAGCTATTGCCAAGTCGATACTGCATTGCGACAGCATGCGGGTGATCTCGCATAACGATGCCGACGGCATCACATCCGCAGGGCTGATCTGCAATGCGCTACTGCGCGCAGGGATACCCTTCCAGGCAACTCTTTTAAATCGCCTGGACGAATCCGCGATCATCGGCCTGACTGGGCCGGTGGTCTTCTGCGACATGGGCAGCGGCAAGCCGGAACTCATATCTCGCGTCAAGGGCGAATGCTTCGTTTTGGATCATCACCGTCCTGTAGGAACCCTTGACTGCATGCATCTTAATCCCCATCTCTACGGAATAGACGGGGCTTTTGAGCTATCCGCTGCCGGAACCGTTTACTGTGTAATTCGCCACATGGGTGAAAACGCCGATCTGGCAGGTCTTGCGCTGGTGGGCGCTATGGGCGACCGCCAGGCCATGATTGGAGCCAATCGCTCCATACTGGAAGAGGCCGTGGCCTCCGGCGCGGTGGAGATCAGGGCCGGCATCAAGATGCCCGAGGACGGGCCGGTGCAAGAGGTTTTCTCCAAAAGCGTCGAGCCCCTGCTTGATTTCACCGGCGACCCGGAGAAGACGCTCTCCTTCCTAAATGATCTCCGGATCGAGGGCAATATCCAGGACCTGGCTGGCGATGATCTGTCCAGGCTCGGCACCGCCCTCACCCTGAAGCTGCTCATGCAGGGCAGCTTCGCGGCAGATTCCGTTTTAGGGGAAGTGATACGCCTCAAGCATGAGGTGGTGGAGAATGCGCTGGAGCTGGTTCAGCTCCTCAATGCCTGCGGCAATAGAGATGTTCCCGGCGTCGGCCTGACCCTGTGCCTGCGCGATGGCGCGCTCCTCGGTGAGGCCAGGCGTCTCGCAGCCGAATACAAGGGCCATATCCTTCGGGAGATCGGGCTGTTGCGAGAGCGAAGCGTGGCGATGAAGAACATTCGCTATCTCAAGATGGAAAATATGGAGGCCGGGGCGATTGTATCGGGTCTTGGCATCAGGTATCTCTTCACAGATCAGCCTCTGGTCACCCTGAACCACAAGGATGATAAGGTCAAGATCTCAGCGCGAGGCACGAAGCCGCTCATCGCGCGGGGCCTGGACCTGTCCGTAGCCCTGAAGAGCGCGGCTGAGGCCGTGGGCGGGGCGGGCGGCGGTCATACCATCGCCAGCGGAGCTTCTGTTCCGCCGGGCATGGAAGACAAGTTTCTCTCCCTGGTGGATGAGATCGTAGGCTCGCAGCTATGCAAAGATGCAACCGAAAAGGCATCAGTTTCCGAGGACGGATTATGATCTCTGCCAAGCTGATCTTTAGGGGAAAAGGCGCAGAGAATGCGGCCCGATCTCTTGAGCCGGATAACCTTCCTAACATGCAAATGCAAGCAGAAGATGATCGACTGTGCCTACAGTTCTCGACGGAGAAGATCGGGACTCTGCTCTCCACAGTTGACGATATTTTGATGAACCTCAAAATTGCCGAGGAGACTCTAGCCTCTGCAAATGGCTCAACAGACCGGCGCTAGAACTCTTTTTCGAGGCAAGCTATTTCAAATCGAAAGCCTTTGACATATCCTATGCTTATTTGCGATAGCGAGTTCGGCAAGTACGTTGGCAAATACTCCTGCGTTCTCTACCTCTGCCATCGCAATGCCGATCCCGATGCCATCGGAAGCGCCAATGCCCTCAGCCGGGCTTTCGGTGGCGCGGTGGGCGCGGTGGATGACGTCTCTCGAACCGGAGCAGCCTTGATGGGCGTCATCGGCGTCGATGTCGTGATAAATCCCAGAGCCGACGACTATGATCTGGTCGTAGTCGTGGATACTTCCGTGCGCCTTCAGCTGGGCGGCATCGCTCTCTCGCATTATGCCTTGGTTGATCACCACCAGGACGAGGGATTGCTGCCTGATGCACAGTTCTACATTCAAAGGCCTGCCAAATCCACCGCGGAGATCGTCTGGGCTATTTTAAAGGAGAATGGGAAGAAGCCGAGCCGCGAGGCGGCCCTGGGGCTGCTGGTGGGCATGATCTCCGATACCGGGCGATTCCGGCGCGCAACGCCCGAAGCTTTTCATGCCGCCGCCGAGCTGCTGGTGGTGGGCGGATTTGAGTATGAAGAGGCGCTATCTGCTATCTCCATTCCCTCGGACATCTCGCGCCGCATCGCTATTCTCAAGGCGGCCACGCGATCCGAGGTCAGTCGGGTGGGCAACTGGCTGATCGCAACGACTGAGATCAACTCGTTCGAGGGCTCGGCTGCTATGGCATTAGTGGACTTGGGGGCCGATGTGGCCTTTGCGGCGGGAAAACATGGCCGCATCTGTCGCGTCAGCGCCAGGGCCGGTCGCGAGGCGGCGAGAGCCGGCCTGAACCTGGCTGAGGTCTCCCGCAGCATCGCAGAGCGCTTCGGCGGCGAAGGCGGTGGCCATAAAGCTGCGGCTGCCTTTGAGGCCGGGGGCGAAACCAAGCCTCTGCTGGAAGAATGCAAAAAGGTTGCTGCCGAAAGCCTGCAAAAAATAAGTAACTAGGCCTTTTCTTCAGGCCTTTCGCGCTTTAAGCGCAGCCTTCTTCAATGCCTCGATGCCGGGCAGCGGCTCGCCGGACAGATAGGTGATGCTCGCGCCTCCGCCCATGCTCACGTGCGAGAATTTTGATTCGAGGCCCAGCTGCTCAATGGCGGCAACGCTGTGCCCGCCGCCGGCGATTGAGTAGCCGGACTCGGTTGCAGCTTTCAGTAGCTCTGCCGTGCCGAGCTTGAAGTTCTCCTGCTCGAAGATGCCGGTTGGGCCGTTCAGGACCGTCACCTTGGCTTCTCTCAGCTCCTTGGAGTAGTTGACAATGGTCTCCAGGCCTATGTCGGCTATGGGCAGATCCGTGGGGAGCTTGTCCACTGCCACATCGACGCGCTCTCCATTCTTGTTCAGGGCTACGTCTACAGGCATGGCAATCTTGCCGGGGTATTCCTTGAGAAGCTTTGCGGCGACCGGAATCCATTCCGTGTATTCCTGATCCTCCACGAACTTGCGGTTGGCCTCGCCCACATCAATTCCTGCCGCCATCATGAAGACGGTGGCGACAACGCCTGATGTCAATACCTTGTCCGCTCCGCCGCGGGCCAAGACGTTCTGCGTGACCTTGATGGAATCGTCAGCCTTGGTGCCGCCCAGTGAGAAGACGGTGGGGTGCTCATTTCCTTTCAGGCCCTTATCCAGAGCCGTGATCTCTTTGTCCATGAGCAGACCGGCAACGCTCGGCAAGACCTCGGTGAATCCGACTACGGAGCAGTGAGATCGGTGGGATACGGCAAAAGCGTCGTTGACGAATAGATCAAACAGCGGTGCCAGCTTCTTCACCATATGACTCTTGGCGTGTTCGGCAGGCGTCCGGTTCATATTCTCTTCGGCATAAAAGCGAGTATTTTCCAGGAGCAGGACCTCTCCCGGCTCCAGGGATTTGATGGATTCGCGGGCGTGTGATCCGAAGATGTCATCGATATAGGTAACATCGCGGCGCAGCAGCCGCGTCGCAGAACGAGCATGTGCTTCCAGAGTGGTATAATCCTTTTTGCCTGCCCTGCTCTGGTGCGCCATGAGGACCACCCGGCATCCTTCCAGGGCGCGCAGAGTCTCTAGGTGGCTTCTGATGCGCTTGTCATCCAGAATGTTTCCACTGGGGTCCATTGGTGAGTTAAAATCCACCCTTACCAGGACCCTTTTATTATCGAGTATGACGTCATCCAATGTGAGATAATCCTTCAACTCGGTTCCTCCCGGTGTGGGATGGGTTGACAGAAGGAATATATAGTCATTGCTGACTATGGCGCAAGAGCCCCGCCTTGGAAACGGGACCTATTTCTTGTGGTCGTCTCTTTGAGGTTTGACGCTTGCGACAGATGAAGTATTTCGTTCTCTTCTCCTTTTGTATTGAATATTCTTCATTGTGTCCTTATTCGATAATTCACGTCAAACGTCGAGATAAGTCCTTATACTGGTTCGCCAAAGAACCGGGAAGGATAAAATGTGATTATCACAATAAATTGAGTCTTAAATCGATCCCAGAGTGATGAGATGCAGAAGGCAATCTTGATTATGATCATAACGGCAGTGCTTCTGATATGCACTGCCGGAGGCGTGAACTACGGTAAAGAGCGACCTGTAGCCATCGTGGTGGCTTCCGAGCAGGAACAACCCGCCATAGACGGACATATTGTGGCATGGTCGGACAATCGAAGCGGAAACTACGACATATTCATGTATGATTTGGAGACGGGGCTTGAGAGGTGGGTGTGCATCAATCCATTCTTCCAGATCACTCCGGCAGTCTCCGGCGAGCGTATCGTCTGGCAGGACATGCGCAACGGAACGGGAGACATCTACATGTATGATGTCGTAAACCGCACCGAATCTGCCGTCGTCGCAACCGCAGGAAACCAGACCCAACCCGATATCAGCGGGGATCGCGTGGTCTGGTCGGATGATCGTGAAGGCCTCTATAAGATACATCTATACGACCTGATTACCAAGAACGAGCAGACCTTGCCTTCAGGAAAGGGTGAAGAGATCGAGCCCAAGATCGACGGCAATAGAGTTGTGTGGATGGACAAGCGTTCCGGTGATTTCGATGTTTACATGTACGACATTTCCTCCGGCAAAGATTCGGCTCTTGCCACAGGCCCCGGTGATCAGTCTTTTCCGTCCGTCAGCGGCAATATCGTGGCCTGGGCTGACAATCGCACTGGTGAGCCTGACATTGCGTTCATAGATGTCGCCACTCAGAAGACGACAACGCTTACCAGGCCCGGCAAGCAGACCGATCCGCAGGTCTTTGGCGACTATATCGCCTACATGAATAACGGTACGGATGTAAATCTCTACGATATCAAGACACAAGCGGATTTCGCGTTGGCTCCCGGATCCATCAAAATGGAACCGGCCATAGGCGATCGCGGCGTCGTCTGGACGGACTATCGCAGAGATGTGAAAGACCCCGATATTCAGATGTACGACTTCAAGATCCTGGCTGACGTATCGGTGACCAGCGGGTCTTTCAACCATACCAATCCGTCTATTTCCGGTGACAATATCGTCTGGACTGACAACCGCAACGGCTTCTATAACGTTTATCTGTACAATTCCAGCACGGAAAAAGAGACGACTGTTACCAACGACAAGTTTGACCACAGCAGCGCGGACATCAGCGGAAACAATGTAATATGGACGGACAAGAGCAAGGGCAATCTGAATGTCTTCCTCTATGACCTGTCCACGGGAAAGAGCAAGCAAGTCACCACCGATGCTGCAGACCATCGCTATGGAATGGTGGACGGGGGTAACATCATCTGGATCGACAAACGAACCGGTGGCGAGCAGATCTATCTGTATAATATTACTACGGGAAAAGAGCGGCAGATCACAAATCCTAAGTCTTTGAAGCTCTCGCCGGTGATCAATGGCGACAAAATCGTATGGATCGATTCCAGAAGCGGCGACGATAAGTGGGACGTCTACCTCTATAACTTGACTACTGGAAAAGAGACTGCCATCAGTACCAACTCCGCCCGGCAGGCTCAGCCCTGGGTTTGGGGAAATACGGCAGTCTGGGCGGATGGACGAAATAAGAACTGGGATATTTACACATACGATCTTACCACCAATATCGAAAAACCGGTCGTGACCGATTCCGCTAACCAGGGTTACCCGATGGTCTATGGAGACTATGTGGCATGGCTTGATGTGAGAGAAGGCGACTCGGACATTTATCTCTATGACCTCAAGAAAGGCGTAGAAGTGCCGATATCCACTCTGCCGCTGCAACAGACCCCCAATGACGGCAAAGGGGATCCGGATCAGGTTAAGCCTTACCTCAGCTCAAAGATCATAAGCGGCAACAAAATCGTTTGGATGGACAACATCGACGGATTTGCCCAAATCAAGATGCGGTACATCAACTCCGATCCGCTGCTTCTATTGAATGCGGACTTCCCCAGCACCAACCGCAGCCTTGAGGTTTGGAGCGATAATCGGGGCGGGAACTGGAATATTTACGGATTTGACTTCTTCACGAGATCCGAGAGGCCCATCTCGCGAGGAGATTGGGATATGCTCTATCCAAGGGTTTCCGGCGACAAAGTGGTCTGGTCTGACTACCGAAACGGCGACTCGGACATATACCTGAAGGATCTTTCCACCGGCCTGGAATCGGATATTGCAAGCGGAAAGGGTGACCAGGTCTGGGCATCCATCTACGGCAACAAGGTCGTCTGGATGGACAACACCAGCGGCAACTGGGATGTCTATTTGCGGGATCTTTCCGGCAACGGCACAGAGCCTGTCTACAAAGGTCCTGGACAGCAGATGTACCCCATCGTCTACGGCGATTTGGTGGTCTGGCAGGATAACCGGGACGGCAACTGGGATGTTTATATCAAGGACCTGAAATCCGGAAATGAGACCAAGCTCACGGCAGAAGGCGATCAGGCTTATCCTGATATCTCTGAAAACATCATCACCTGGGAGGATGCCAAGAGCGGAGACATATCCTACTACTTCTGGGACAAGAAGTGGGGCAAGACCTATCCCCGGCCCGGAGTACAGACAAGCCCCGTGGTCTCGGGCAGGTACATCGCCTACGTAGACGGGTCGGGCACGGATACCACCATTCGTAAATTGGATACGAGCAATTGGAAGGACGAGCTGGTTGGCGCGGGCCCGGGCCAGGTCAAGCCCAGTATGGACACAAAATTGGTTTGGCTGAATGCCCTGACCGGAAGACCGAGATCCGTATCAGTGACGGCAGGCCAGACCAGTGCCGTATGCAAGGCACCGGGAGACCAGAGCTATCCGGCAGTGGGCGGCAATGATCTGGTGGGATATTATGTGGCCTGGATGGACAACCGCACCGGAAATCCGGATGTATATGTCTACAGCCTGACTCAGGAGATCGAGCTGCCCTTGGCCGCCAGCCCCTATGAGGATATGTATCCGGATATCAATGGAAATGTGATCAGCTGGATGGCCAGAAATCCGCTGAACCAGTACAATATCGAGAACTACTGGTGCGTCAGGACCTTTGATGTGTCCATCGACAACCGCACTGAACTGGTTTACGGGCTGGCCGCACCTGCACCCATCTCTTTGGGTGAAAATTACCTCTCCTATCTGGATAAACCAGTAGCCAGCTTCGGCTGGAGAGTCTATAAAAAACTGCTCTTCGGCACGGAGAGCGCGCCATCCATCCCGCCCAGCGGCACAAATGCACGCACTGGCGGAAACATCGTTGTCTACCAGGACAACAAG
>RPOO01000050.1 GCA_003857025.1 Methanothrix sp. | reverse complement strand
CATGGATCTGACCGACTACCCGATCCAAATCCCTCTCAAGGGCAAGAGCTTTCTCACAAATGCCAGGAGCGACGGATCAGACATCTCATTCTTTGATGATAGCGGAGGGCAACTGAAGTACTGGATCGAGGACTGGAACAGCAGCGCCAGGACTGCCAGTGTCTGGGTTAAGATCCCCTCTCTTCCCTCAAACAGAGAGATGAACATCTCCATGCGGTCCGGCGCTCTTGGGGCGACGGGAAGCGATGGCTTCTCGGTCTTCAAGTTCTTCGACAACTTCGAGGACAGCGTCCTAGACACGGGAAGGTGGACTGCGTCCGCAAAGCCGAGAACCTATGTGGAGGAACATGATGGACTGGCTGAGATCCGCGTAGACGCCGGCTCTTGGAATTCTGCAGATCTTAATTCGACGGAGAGCTTCATGCCCAATGCCTCAATGAGATGCAAAGCCCATGTTTCAAGAGGCCAGGTTGGTGACTGCAAAGGTATCGGGTTCATCGGCTCCAATGTGATGCAGGACCCCAATCAGGTCTCATCCGGGGTTTACTGGAGAGGCCAGAAGACAGATCTCTTCGACAATTACAGGTACCTGACGGCGGAGGGATCGGCTGAGGGGAGTTCCAAAAGATTCAAACCCAACTACGAGGCAGGCTGGCGGACCTGGGAGGTGAAATGGCTGGATTCGGGAATCGATTATGTCACCGATTCCGTGGTAGTCCATTTCGATACCAAGGAAAAGCCCTCAACAGGTATAACTCCCGGTTTTAGCATAAACACGACCGTTGCATCACTCCCATCGAAGATCCTCGTGGACTGGGTGCTGGTGAGGCAGTGCGCCTCAGTGGAGCCGGAAGTCAAATTCATCGAATCATCAACTGGAGGGATTTGAAATGAGCAGAATGCTGTTTGCGGCCCTTGTGCTGGCCGCAGTCCTCCTGGCGGCCGCCGGGATCTGCAGCGGCCAGGATTACGCAGAGATTCGGGGGCCGGTGAGCTATGTGAAGAGCGGTGAGACCTACACCCTCGGCCCTAAGGACATGGACAACAAGTTTTACGGATTCTTCTACGACATCGACGACGACCTGGGCACCGAGTCCATCACGCTGTCCGTATCCATCGGGGACCTCCTCGACGGCGAGGCAACTCCCGCCGGAGTGCAGTACTCGACAGAGGTGCAGAGAAACCGCTTCGAGCTCGAGGACTGGGGGGCTTACGACTCTATCGGCTTCCTGGGCGATAACTACTTCGCCGGATATATCAGCGATGCGGGAGCCTATCTGGCCAAAACGTCCGATAATCAGGATCTCCTCTCCAGCGAGATGATCTCCAGGGTCCTGAACGACAGCGATGACGAGATGACGCTTGCCTCCGGCACCACGCTGCCTTTGAAGGAGGGCTACGAGATCCGGATCGTGGAGGTGGACGTCAACGGGAATCAGGTCTATGTCAATCTCTACAGGAATGGTGCTCGGGTGGCTCAAGGTGTTGTGACTACCGGAACCGGTTCCATTGGCGACAGCACTTTTTGCTACAAGAAGGACTCAGGCGATACCAGCGGCCTAGTCAGCATAGCCGCGCACTTCAGGAATGCCTTCCGCGGGTCAGACAGGAATTACGCCACTGTTGACGGGGTATTCCAGATATCGGAGATGCCCGAGCACGTCAGCTCAGGGTCTCAGTATGACAAGATGAGGATATCATCTGTGACCAGCTCGAGGATAGAGATGGACAACAAGGACAATACCATCCATCTGTCCAGGAACAGGGACATTCCCCTGATGAGGGGGCTGCGGATAAGGACCTCGGACCAGGATGTTGTGAGCGATAGCGACCCTCTCCGATTCTATCTCTACAAGAGGCTTACCGAGCCGGGGCTTTACCAGGTCAACGGTCGCGCGGATGTAGTTGTCGATGGAAGAGAGGCGGACTGGGACTCGAGGAATTTTCCGGGATTCTACTACGACCTGGACCACGATGTGGGCAGCGAGAGCCTCAGCATGAAGATCTCGGGATATCTGGAGAGCGGCGTCCTGAATCCAAATGATGTCGCCTATCGCACCCGGGCGATGAGCGTTCCGTTCAAGCATAAAGACTGGGGTGGCTATTATGTCGCAGGGTTCCTCGGCGAGAGGTACTTGGCGGGATACTCGGCATCAGGCGAGGGCCGGACAGCCTTCTTGCAGGACTCATCGGATAGATCAAACCTCATGGAGTTCGGACTGCTCTCGAGGATACTCATAGACAGCGATGACGACATCAATCTGACCTCTGGCTCCGTTTACCCGTTGAAGGAAGGTTATGAGTTGCGAATAAAAGGGATAGACCTGCATGGCAACAGTGTCGATATCTCGCTGGCCAGGGACGGAATGGTGATCATAAGCGACTATGTAGTTGAACTCTCCGAGAATCCGACCTTCCGCTACAAGGCGAAGCTGGATGATATGAGCGATGTTCCCCTGATTGCAGTCAACTTCAGGACGCTCATGACCAGCTCCGAGATATCCGTGGCGGAGATCGAAGGAATCTGGCAGATCTCAGAGGATACGATCAAGATCGCTGAAGGAATGAAGCTGGGCAAGATGACCATATTCTCAGTGGATTCGAAGGAAGGGGAGATGTCCATTGAGGCGACCAACAAGGATGCCACCATCTCGCTGGGAAAAGACAGGACTGTCGGCCTGATAGGAGACTACTACATCAAGACCGCCGACCAGAATATTGTGAGCGAGGCTGATCCGCTCAGGTTCTTCATATTCAAGGAGGTAAGTGTGGCTGGAAGCGGTGAAGACGCCGAGCGGAGGGCTGCGACAGAAGCTGTAGCATCAGAGCAACCGGTCGCGGTGCAGGATAGTGAGGACGCTATAGAGCCAGGCAAGCCTTCGGCGAAGCCAGAGGAGCAGAAGAAGCAGCCAGGTTTCCCTGCCATCCTGGCGTTTATAGCAATCGGGATCTTCTGGCGTGCCACATGGCGGGATGAATGAAGACTGGAAGAGGGTTTTCGAGATCCATTCAAGGTAATAGGGAGGGAGACCTGTGAAAACGATGCCAATCGCAATCGTCCTGATAGTGGTTCTGATAGCAGGAGCATTCCTCCTGCTGATGAATCCAGAATCGAAGATTTCGGGAAATGGCGCATTATCCGGAGGCATTCCGAATGAATATTATTTTTCGCTCAAGCCGGCAGATATCGACAGCCCCATTGAACTCATCAGGTTTGCCCAGAGCATAAGGCCGCACACGAGCAGCTTCTCCATTCCTGAGATGGTTGCCTTCTTCGAGTGGTACCTGAAGAACCGCGGCTTCAATGTGAGCTTCGCCTACTCCAATGCATTCAGAAACAGCGGAAACGAGCACGCCTGGCTGATCGTGCGCAATAAGCTGGGCGAAGAAATGGCGGTCGAGCCAAGCTCCGGGGAGATGAAGGCTGAGTCCATATCGCCCACAACTCAGGATTACAAGAGCTACCAGAAGCGTTTCAAGGATATCTACGAGTTGAGCAAGAACACAGGGGGTCCAGACAAGTATGCCTGGTGGCGTGAGAGCTCAGGCCAGAATCTCTTCAACGAAAGCATCACGCTGCTCAGGAGGAACCAGATGTCAGGGACGGTCTGACAAAGGACCTGCAACCGGGCGAATGGATGAGGAAAAAGGAAAAGACATGGAGGGCCGCCCCCTGCCTCTTTTTTGCGGGCTTCAGGTCCAGGGAGTCAGGTTCCAGAGTACAATTGTCCCATCCGAGCTGCCTGTAGCCAGCATCCTGCCATCCGGGGAGAAGGCAACGCAATTCGTCCCTCCATAGGGATTCCTTATCGACAATAGCTCTTTGCTCGATGCCACATTCCACAGCTTGACCACGCCGTCTGCGCTGCTGGAAGCCAGTATCCAGCCGTTGGGCGAAAAAGCCACGCTGGTCACTGCACTTGTGTGCCCGTTCAGAGTCAGCAATTCCCAGCCGGATGGCACATCCCAGAGCCTGATGGTATTGTCATCGCTGCCAGAAGCAAGGATCTTGCCATCCGGCGAGAATGCCACGCAGTTCACAGTACTTGTGTGCCCGTTCATGGTCTTCAGCTCCAGTCCCGTGGCTGCGTCCCAGAGCCTGACGGTGTTATCAGAACAGCCAGAAGCAAGGATCCTGCCATCCGGCGAGAATGCCACGCAGTTCACAGTACTTGTGTGCCCGCTCATGGTCTTCAGCTCCAGTCCCGCGGCTGCGTCCCAGAGCTTGACGGTGCTATCAAAGCTGCCAGAAGCCAAGATCTTGCCATCCGGCGAGAATGCCACGCTATTCACAGCATTTGTGTGCCCGTTCATGGTCTTCAGCTCCAGTCCCGATTCTATCTCCCACAGCTTAATCGTGCTGTCATCACAAGCAGAAGCCATTACTTTGCCGTCTTGCGAGATGGCAAACCTAAATGCACAGCCTGGCAGGCTCAGAGACCTGACCGGCTGGCCCGTGTCTACATTCCATAGCTTGGCGGTACCTTGATCATCACAAGAGGCCAGAATGTCTCCTTCCAGCAGGAAGGATACGAATCCCACATACGCTGGGTTGGAAGAGTTGCCGAGGACGAATCGAGATCTCACATGAAGCGCATCCAGGCTAATGGGATCGAATGCGGATTCTTCGCGCACGGATGCACTGATGTTGGTTGTCTCCTCGGCAGCCGCTGGTAGGACGGCCTGCGGCGCTGCACCAATAATCAAAATCATGGCCAGAAACACCATTGGCAATATTCCTCTTGTCATCATGATGCACCTTTGTACATTTCAGAGCGGTAATTCTCTCTATCTATAAGTATCAATCGATATCATCGAATATTTTCTCAATAATTATTCCCAAACGGCCTTAGTCCGGGCCCATCCATGTGTGGGTGAGCGCATCGATATGCCCTTACACGAGTCGATGTGCGGAACGTGGAATCATTCAACAGATACAAATAATAGTGTGGACCTTGCTGATGTGGCTGATGGATTTAGCCAGGACATTGTTGATGCATCGATTTGTTTTTGCCTGTATAGTGCTCTCATTGATAGCGCAGGGAGCCTACGCAGAGGGAGCATTCAGCGCCGGTGATAGGGTCTGGACGACGGATATCTTGCATGTGAGAGATGCCCCTGGGACGTCGTCATCCGAGATCGGCTCTATTATTAAAGGCAGTGTTGGCACGGTCATCATCGGTGGACCGGTCTTCAAAGAAGAATACAACTGGTGGAATATAAGCTACGATGCTGGAACAACGGGATGGTCTGCAGAGAACTGGTTACAGAAGGATCCGATAGAGCCTCAGCAGCCGGGTGATTTTGCCATCTGGTCGGAGGATGCCATAAAATGGGGCGAAAACCACACTGGTTCAAAAGATTGGTGGGACGAAATCAATAAGCAGGGATACTGTCTGCGATTCGTAGCCAATGCCTTCATGCAGAAATATCTTGAAGGGCAATCCGTCTGGAACAGTCCGATTGAGGCTGCAGCTGCATTGTATCGATTCAACCAGGAGCCAGGCGGATGGGCAAATGCGCCGAGGGGCGCGATCATTCTCTTTGACAAAGAGGGCGGAAATAGTTACGGCCACGTAGGGATATACCTGGGAGCAGGAAGGATACTTCACGCCCATGGAACGGTTCAAGATACAACCGTTGAAGATGCGATGGCTTATTCTGATGTGGGCAACTATCTCGGTTGGTCTTATCCGCCAGAGGCCTGGAGACCGAAGACCTCCACCACAAGCCAACCAGTAGAGAAGGCTGAGAGGACCCAAGAGCCGAGTAACGCCATCGATCAAGATACTTCCTGTTTAGCGACTGCCCTCATGTCTGAGTCATCGGTGGGCACTGTTGAGGAACGAGCTGCTGTGGCTTGGACGGTCTTCAATAGAGTCAATTCGCCGAACTTTCCCAATACAATTTGCGGGGTGGTAAACCAGAGGGGGCAGTATGCGATGAACCAGAAGCCAAATCAGGAGTTCTTAGACCTCGCCGCGTCTCTGATTGCAGAGCCAGGTGCTGATCCAACTGGTGGTGCGACCTATTTCTTCTCTCCAATCAGCATGCCAAAGGAAGGAAAAGCAACGGGTGGTTATGATATAGGCGGAGGGCTTCATGAAGTTGAAGGCATCAGTGGCAAGGTCTACTTTCCATCATGGGCTCTGACCATGGAATCAGCGGGAGATATAACGGGCGTCCGCCCAGCCTATTACATGTTCTATCGGGAGCGAGCGGCAAGTGAAGAAGTCACGCTCACTCTTTACGTCCATGATGGAAGCGCAGACGGGCCGAAGCTCTCTGGAGCAGAGGTAATCGGCCATGATGCGGTCGGCAAGAGCTTCTCTCAGATTACGGATGCGAATGGATTCGTGGTCATTACAGGGTCACCAGGAAGCTGGCAGTTCACCGCAACAAAGCCCGGCTATGATGCCAACTCATGGCCGCAGGAGATTATCAAGACAGGCACAAAACATGCATATCTTTTCGCGGAAAAGATGCCGACCAAGTCCGTGACAGAAAATCGGATACAATCAACTACTCAAAATGTCAGTTCTGGCTCAGAGACCAGCGTGGATGGCGAGCTTGGCGATCTCATCAATGCGCTGAAGGATAAGGACGCTGGGGTTCGGTTGAAGGCTGCGGAAGCTCTTGGCAAACTGGCCGATGCCAGGGCAGTTGATCCTCTTATTGAAGCATTAAGATATGATGAGAATAACGATGTCCGAGAGATGGCTGCGTGGGCTCTTGGTCAAATCGATGATGCTAGGACCGTAGATCCCCTCAGCTATACATCCGTGAAGGATGCAGGCTATGATGTTAGAGAAGAGGCCTACAATGCTCTTCAAAAGAATACCGTCGGTGGTAGCAAGATAGATGCCAGATCAGCCGATCCGATCATTGGAGCTTTGAAGGATGAAGATCAGGGAGTAAGGTACAGAGCTGCCGAAGCTCTCGGCCAGCTGAAGAATGCAACATCGGTAGATTCTCTCATTGAAGCCCTCAAAGATGATGAGAATGGCGATGTCCGAGAGATGGCTGCGTGGGCTCTTGGCCAAATCGATGATGTTCGAACCGTAGCTCCTCTCAGCTACGCATCCGTGAAGGATGCAGGCTATGATGTTAGAGAAGAGGCCTACAATGCTCTTCAAAAGAATATCGTCGGTGGTAACAAGGTAGATGCCAGATCAGCCGATCCGATCATTGGAGCTTTGAAGGATGAAGATCAGGGAGTAAGGTACAGAGCTGCCGAAGCTCTCGGCCAGCTGAAGAATGCAACATCAGTAGATTCTCTCATTGAAGCCCTCAAAGACGATGAGGATGGCGATGTCCGAGAGATGGCTGCGTGGGCTCTTGGTCAAATCGGTGACGTTCGAGCCGTAGATCCCCTCAGCTACGCATCCGTGAAGGATGCAGACTATGATGTTAGAGAGGAAGCAAAGAAGGCTCTTGGAAAACTCGGTGTACAGGCTGAATGAAGGGATTTCTATCGGCGATCCCTGGTAATGTTAATGGAGATGGATGAATGCGTCACTCCCACCTCACTTCCGAGGTTCTGTTGAATCTTGTGGTGGTAGTCCGGTAAAACCGGAATCAAACGACCATTCAAAATGTCCCATCACCACAGGATGCAACAGTACAGGTGATGTTATGTCCAAGGATAGCTCTCGAATAGGCCAGTTTTGGCAGAAGCTGAATGGCGATGTACAGTGCCAGCTTTGCCACCAGAATTGCCGCATTCGTCCCGGCCTGCGTGGATTGTGCGGCGTCCGAGAGAACCAGAACGGAACGCTGATGACCCTGGTCTACGGAAATCTCGTGGCGGCCAACGTCGATCCCATCGAAAAGAAGCCCTTCTTCCATTTTCTGCCGGGAAGTCTCGCCTACTCCATCGCCACCGTCGGCTGCAACTTCCGCTGTTTGCACTGCCAGAATGCCGATATCGCCCAGATTCCCAAAGACCTGATGCGAATTCCCGGCGATTTTGTCTCTCCGGAAGAGGTCGTGACAACGGCAGTTGCTTATGGATGCCGGTCCATTGCCTACACCTATTCCGAGCCTACCGTCTTCTTTGAGTATGCTTATGATGTTGCCGCCCTCGCCAAGAAAAATGGTCTGAAGAACGTCTTTGTCAGCAACGGCTATATCGGAGAAGAGGCTGCCGAGACGATCATTCCGTTTCTTGATGCCAACAATATCGATCTCAAAGGCGACGACGATTTCTATCGAAAGGTGTGCGGCGCAAGGATGGAGCCGGTGAAGCAAAATATCGAGCTGTTCCATAAACGGGGCGTGTGGGTGGAGGTCACAACACTCGTCATCCCCGGCTATAACGACTCACCTGAGCAGTTGAAGGAGATTGCAGAGTTTCTGGCGGGAGTCTGCCCCGACATGCCCTGGCATATCTCGGCATTTTATCCCATGCATAAGCTCACGAGTGTGCCCCGCACGAGCGCGCAAGCTTTACTGCTCGCTCGTGACATCGGCCTTGAAGCCGGTCTCAAGCACGTATATCTGGGAAATATTCCCGGAGAGGGTGAGAATACAGTCTGTCCAGTTTGCGGCCAAGTTCAGATCGAGCGGCTGGGATATCGGGTCATGAGAAATTCCATAATCGACGGACACTGCGGCAAATGTGGCTCTGCCATCTCTGGCGTCTGGTCCCGACATAACTCTTAAGTATCCAGCCGCACTGTTTTCGTTTTATATGCCGTTTGCAAGTGTTCCCGAAGCCCTCGAAGAGGTCAGGAAAGGCAGGTTCATAATAATCCTGGATGATGAGAATCGAGAGAATGAGGGCGATCTGATGATGGCAGCAGACTTGGTCACGCCGGACGCCATCAACTTCATGGCCACTCATGGTCGCGGGCTGATCTGTATGCCCATGACGAAGAATCGTCTTCGCGAGGTCGGCCTCCAGCTCATGACTTCTCAGAACACGGAATCTATGGGCACGGCTTTTACCGTCTCCGTGGATGCCAAGCATAATACCACTACCGGAATATCCGCGTTTGATCGGGCAACTGCGGTTCATGTCCTCATTGACCCGAAGACGAGCAGAAGTGATCTCGTGACGCCCGGTCACACCTTCCCGCTGCAGGCAAAAGAGGGCGGAGTTTTGCGTCGCACAGGTCATACCGAAGCGTGCGTCGATTTTGCCCGGTTGGCCGGCCTCTACCCGGCGGGCGTCATCTGCGAGATCATGGCCGATGACGGCACAATGGCTCGGCTGCCCGAGCTGGAAAGCTTTGCAGAGAAGCACGGCCTGAAGATGGTTACCATCGAAAGTCTCATCAGCTACCGCATGCAGCGTGAGAAGCTCATCCGCAAAGTCTCGGACGTGTCCATGCCGACGGAATATGGAGACTTCCGGGCCATCGGTTACGAGTCCGTCCTGGACGGCCAGTGCCATGTGGCGCTGGTGGCCGGAGACCCGACTGCCGAGGATGCCCTGATCAGAGTCCACTCGGAATGCCTGACCGGGGACGTCTTCTCATCGAAGCGCTGCGATTGCGGCGATCAGCTTCGCAAAGCCCTGCACCTTATCGGCGAGAGGGGCAACGGCGTTCTGCTCTACATGCGTCAGGAGGGCAGGGGCATCGGCCTCGCCAATAAGCTGCGCGCTTATGCCTTGCAGGATGCGGGCTCGGATACGGTGGAGGCAAACAATGAGCTTGGCTACCCGGCCGATCTGCGGGACTACGGCATCGGCGCTCAGATCCTGGTTGATCTCGGCATCAAAAAGATGCGTCTGCTCACCAACAACCCCAGAAAAGTGATCGGCCTGGAAGGCTACGGCCTCCAGATCGTGGAGCGGGTGCCTTTGGAGATCGCACCGAACAATGTCAATAGAAGATATCTGGAGACGAAGAGAGATAAGCTCCATCATCTCCTTCTCCAGAATGAGCAGCCGCAAAATGAGCGGACCTAAATCTGCTCAGGGCGGCGGCGGTCGTTATTAGTCGATGCTGATGCGCTTGCGGGAGGTAATGCTCTCCTTGGGGAGAGTGATCTCCAGAACGCCTTCTGCAAGCCTGGCCTTTGTCTCCTCCACTTTTATGCTTACAGGAAGAGCCACGCTGCGCTCAAATCTTTTGTAGGTGCGCTCTCGCTTGTGGAAGTCCTTCTCGGTGACCTCCGTTTCCGTCTTTCGTTCCGCCACCACGCGCAGCTCATCGTCGGTGATGGAGATATCGACATCTTGCTTGCTGACGCCCGGTAGATCCATTGTCACAATCAATGCCTCATCCGTCTCCCTGACATCTGCCAAGGGCGCTAACGAGTCCTTTTCTATCTTTGGTGTCTCGACCTCTTCCATCAGGTCGCCCATGCGCTGCTGCATGTGCTGCATTTCCTCAAGATAGCGGGATTCGAGATCCGTAAGCCCCAAATCCTCCATAAGTCGGTTCATCCTCTTCTGTAGCTTCTTCAGCTCTTCCGCCGGAATCAGTCCCGTCAAGTTATCACCTCAATAATACCTAAAACATCTGGCAAAATATACTCAGCTAATATACGCTGCCACAGCTTATATTTGTTCCTATAGATATGCAGCCTGAATTTTCACGACTTCGGTTGAGTCGGCAGCAGCTGCGTACTCGGCCAAAGGCTCTTGGTTTAGCTTCAAGAATACGTATCCCCAATTGAATTTGGAGAGGATTCGCTGTGCCTGCTCCGGTTCGCCCAGAATTACCAAACCTGCCGCCAGCGCTTCCACTGTGGAGAGCTTGAAGGGCTTGCCGTAGTTCACCGGATTGGCGGCCACGAGAAAGGGAAGGGCTCGCTCCTGCAGCTTGACGCGAGCAAAGACCTCCTCAGCATGGGCCCAGCTGCAATCAAGTGCAGCGAGCCCTCTTCCTCCCTTGTCCGCCGGCGAGAGCGCCTTCTCGGAGAACGGACTGAGCACCAGGAAGGGCTTGAGCTGGTTGATGTGATTTGTCAGCCGGGCCAGCTCGAAGCGGGCCAGCTTTCTGCCTGAGCATTTTTTGGGATCGCACTGATTGGCATGATAAATGACAAGCTCCATTGGCGGTATCTATACACCGATAATCCTATTAACATTGTGTTCAACTCCAATTCCAGCTAATTAAAACAGCAAATACTAGTATCGGGTGCTTTCTGATGAGTGAGGTCTCCAAGGAGTATAATTTCAAGCAAGCAGAGGAAAAGTGGGTGGCAAGCTGGGACAGCTCCGTCTACTACTTTGACTGGGAATCGAAGAAGCCGCAGTACATTATCGACACTCCGCCGCCTTATCCTACCGGAAACTTCCACATCGGCAACGCCCTCAATTGGTGCTACATCGACTTCGTGGCCCGCTACAAGCGCATGCGCGGCTTCAATGTCATGTTCCCACAGGGCTGGGACTGCCACGGCCTGCCAACCGAGGTCAAGGTCGAGGAGATCAACCACATCACCAAGAACCAGGTGCCGAGAGAGGAGTTTCGCAGGCTGTGCGAGAAGCTGACCGACGAAGCCATCGAGCGCTTCCATCTGTCTATGGGACGGCTGGGCCTTTCCATTGATTGGTCTAATGAGTACGTCACCATGAAGCCGGAGTACTACGTCAAGACTCAGACCTCCTTTGTGCAGATGCACGAGCACGGCCTCATCTACCGCGAGGACCATCCGGTAAACTGGTGCCCGCGCTGCGGAACGGCCATCGCCTTCGCCGAGGTGGAGTACGACTCTCGCACCACATCTCTCAATTACATGCGCTTCCAGGCCGAGGACGGATATTTAGAGATCGCCACCTCCCGGCCCGAGCTGCTGCCCGCTTGCGTGGCCGTGGCCGTGAATCCGGAGGACGAGCGCTACTCGAAATTCATCGGCAAGAATGTGCGCGTCCCTATTTTTGATTACGACGTTCCCGTGCTGGCCGATCCCGTGGTTGATACCAAGTTCGGCACGGGCGTGGTCATGATCTGCACATTCGGCGACAAGCAGGATGTGCGCTGGTGGATGGAGCATCATCTGCCGCTCCGCCAGGCCATAGATAGAAACGGCCGGTTGACTAACATCGCCGGACCCTACGTCGGGCTCTCCGTGGATGAGACCAAGAAGAAGATCATCCAGGATATGCTTGGAGAGAAGATCATCTTCAAGCAGGAACCGCTGGAGCAGAATGTGGGACTGTGCTGGCGGTGCAAGACTCCAATCGAGATCTTATCTGAACGCCAGTGGTTCGTGAAGATCAATCCAGAGGAGATCAAGAAGACTGCGGACGAGATCGAGTGGATTCCGCCGCACATGAAAGTACGCCTCAAGAACTGGGCCGATGCAGTGGAGTGGGACTGGTGCATCTCCCGGCAGAGGATCTTTGCGACGCCAATTCCCGTCTGGTACTGCAAGAGCTGCGGCGAGGTTCTGGTGGCCAAGGTGGAATGGCTGCCTCTCGACCCCAACCAGACCAAGCCGCCTGCAAAATGCAGCAAGTGCGGCTCGGATGAGTTCATCCCCGAGCATGATGTGCTGGACACCTGGATGGACAGTTCCATCTCGGCATTGGCCGTCGCTGGCTGGCCGGACCGAAAAGACCTGCGCATGCCGACGCAACTGAGGCCGCAGGGCCACGACATCATCCGCACCTGGGCCTTCTACACCATATTGCGCAGCAAATCCCTGGTGGGCATGAAGCCCTGGGATACCATCCTCATCAACGGCATGGCCCTTGGAGAGGACGGGCACAAGATGTCCAAGTCCCTGAACAATTTCATCCGCCCGGAGGAGGTCTTCGAGACCAACGGCGCTGATGCCCTGCGCCAGTGGGCGGCTATGGGCGGCAGCCCCGGAAACGACATCCAATTCCAGTGGAAAGAGATCACTGCCGCAGGTCGCTTCCAGCAGAAGCTCTGGTCGATCTACCGCTTCTCCCTGCCTCTCATGGCCAGGGTCGACGGGGCCGTGCCGGGCCAGGTGGACCGCTGGCTCCTGGGAGAGCTGGACCGGCTCATCAAGACCACCACCGATGCAATGGATCGCTTCCAGTTCGATGAGACCATCAAGGCCATCCGGGCTTTCGCCTGGGATGTGCTGGCGGACAACTACATTGAGCTTGTTAAGGCGCGGCTCTACGGTGCGGACGGCCCGGAGAAGAAGGCTGCCCAAAATACGCTTTACACGGCTCTGGTGACCTTGAGCCGCCTCATGGCCCCCATCACGCCCTTCATCTCCGAGGAAGTCTTCAGCTCTCTGACCGGAAAAAGCGTGCACGTGCAGGATTGGCCGACGGCTCTGAATATCGAGATTGATCCGGCGGGCGAGGCTATCAAGGAGATTGCCGCCGCCATTCGCCGCTACAAGTCTGAGAAAGGAAAGGCCCTCAATGCTCAGCTGCCGGGAATCGTGGTTTACTCCGATCTGAAACTGGAGACCATCGATCTACAGGGCGTGGCCAACTCTGCAGTGGAAAGCAGAACCGGCAAGCCGGAAGTGGAGATGAAGCCCGTGGCCGTGAAGCCGCAGATGAAGGTCCTCGGACCCAAGTTCAAGGACAAGAGCGGCAGAATCATCAAAGCCTTGAGCGGCATGGACCCGGTCCAGGCTGCAGCTCAAAAGGCCGCAGGCATAATTAGGGTTGATTTGGGGAGCGAGGTTGTCGAAGTGGGCCCCGAAGCCGTAGAATTGGTCGTGGAGACTCTCTCCGCAGGCGAGGCCGTGGATATTCTCACCGTGGGCAACTCCACAGTTCTGGTCCGCAAATGATCGAGGTTGAGGTCAAGGCCCGCGCCAGAGAGGACACCGCTGAGAAGATCCGAGCCTTGGGCGCGGTTCTGGTGGCTGTTGAGAACCACCACGACCTCTATTTCAATTCCCCGCAGCGGGACTTCAAGAAGACCGATGAGGCATTGCGTATCCGCATCAAGGAGGAAGGCCCCCGTCTGACCTACAAGGGCCCGAAGCTGGACGGCGAGACCAAGTCCCGCAAAGAGCTGACGGTAAAGATCGACGATCTCGTGCAGATGCGCGGGATTCTTGAGTCTTTGGGCTTCGTGCTCTCCGCCGAGGTCAAGAAACGCAGGACCAAGTATTCCTATGGTCGCGCCATTTTTGCCTTGGATGAGGTGGAAGGACTTGGTTCATTCCTGGAGATCGAGGCGCAGATAGACGCTCAAGGGAACGACGACTTTGCGGCGCAAAAGGATCTGGTGCAATCCCTGCTGCGTAAACTGGATCTCGGCGAGTCCATTCGCAGTTCCTACCTGGAGTTGCTGGAGGATAAATTAAGAAACCGATAACTATTTTTTATCTGCAAAAATGCATTAGTGTAAAAAATGGATCAACTAATCAACCTAAGCACGATTTAAATAAAAAGCAAATTTGCACAATTAAAAATAAGAAAGCAAAAACATGTCCGAAAGCTCAAGGCTCCAAATCCCGGTTCTGGTGATGCTGCTCTTTATGGTGACGGTGCAGATCTTAGCCCTGGCCGTCACTCCTGCCATCATCGCCAGCGGCAACAGAGTATTTGAAGATCCGACCTCTGCCTCAAATCCGATCATCTATGTCTTGATCATCCTGGCATTCACGGGCTTGCTGCTTTTAGCCATAAGGCTCAAACAGAATTGGGTGATAAGCGGCTTCATATTGTTCTCCATCGCCACAAGCATCTATTATGTGCTGGTGGCTTTCATGTCGCCCCTGTTGGCTTTGGTGCCGACGGTTGCTGTGCTGTTCTTGCTGCGCTACTATCCGGAGTGGTACATCATCGATGCCTTCGGCATACTGGTATGTGCAGGCATCAGCTCGCTTTTCGGGGTAAGCATGACCACGCTTCCCGCGCTGCTGCTCTTGCTGGTCCTGGCGGTTTATGATGCTATCTCCGTTTACAAGACCCGCCACATGGTTTCACTTGCAGAAGGCGTGATCAATCTCAAGGCACCTTTGCTCTTCGTGGTTCCCAAGAGCCGGGAATACAGCTTCCGCAAAGAGAGCACGGCCTTCTCTGCGCAATCGGTCCCTGCGGACGGCAAGAAGAAAGGCGCATATTTCCTGGGCCTGGGGGACGCCATCATCCCTACCATCCTGGTAATATCGGCCAACTGGTCGCTGCCCGGCGCGGCGAGCTACTGGGGCATAAACCTCCCGGCGCTGGGAGCGATGCTGGGGACGTATCTTGGATTTATATTCCTCATGACGACCACGCGCGACAAGCCGCAAGCGGGATTGCCATTCCTCAATTCCGGCGTGATCTTCGGATTCCTGGTGGGATGCGCTGCGGCGGGCGTTTGGCCATTTTAGCCTGAAGGCATCAAAACTAGTCCTCTCTTTTTTCGGCCTGGCTTAAAGCATATTAAAAAAATAGTGGAAAAAGGTATTGCCGATTCAGTATCCTACGACTGATACTATTCCGCAGTTATTGGTTTCGTCGTTGTGCGACCATGTCGACTGGTCGGAATCTATAACCGAGTACTTGCCTGGTGGCAGTTCCACTCCTTCCGGCAATGTCACAAGCCAGTATG
>RPOO01000049.1 GCA_003857025.1 Methanothrix sp. | reverse complement strand
GGTGGCCCCAGATTTGAGCCTGTCTCCGTTCAGACTTTGCAGGAAATAGCTGATGCGATTGATATGCTGGAGAACGTCAAGATCCGGGCCATGCCCAGCATTTCCTGGAAAAATTAGATAACACGACGACTTTTGGCATTAGCTTCTGCATTATTCTTTGCACCAAAACACTTTTCTTACCTGATGGCGCATATGATGATGACTATGAAACTGCAGATCACCATCACCGGCCCAAAGGTTCATGACGTGGGTTACCGCTACTTCTTGATGAGCATGGCTATGGCCAAAAGAATAAGGATGTTTGAAGCCCATAATCAGGATGGTATTGCAGGTGAGGAGGTCTTCGTCCTGGTCGATGGTGGCGAGCAGGAGGTCCGGGCCTTCAGGGCGTTAGCGGAGACAAAACAACCAGAACGTGCCGAGGTCTCAGAAATCACCATCTATGACTATGAAGGCGAGGTCATGAGGATCGGCGAATATGCCCAATACTACATGACCGTTCAATTGAATAAATTAGTAATTTCTTGTCAAGAACCAAGATGTGACGGATGCTAAAGCATCTGCTATACGGCAAAGATGAGACTATAAATTATGTGGTATGCCTTCGGGATGATTTGCGAAACCTTCCAATACAGTTTCCTTGGTTAATTACTATGAATAAGCACTAAAATGGTGGAAAAAGTGAAGATCATCGGCTTTGTGGGCTTGCCGGGCTCCGGCAAGGGCGCAGCCTCCCAAATCGCCCAGCGGCAGGGCTTGACGGTGCTGGTCATGGGTGACATCATCCGCGAGGAGGCGGCGAAAGCAGGATTGGAGAACACCGACCTGAATTTGGGCAGAATCGGAACCGCTCTGCGTGCCAAAGACGGGCCGGCTGCTGTCGCCAAGCGAATCCTGGAAAAGGCCAGAAACCTTGGCGAAGAGGTTGTGGTTGTGGACGGCCTGCGCTCCAAGGATGAGGCCGACTTCTTCCGCGCCCATGCCGAGGAGTTCCACCTGATCGAGGTCTGCGCGCCCGCAGACGCGAGGCTCAAGTGGCTCGCATCCCGCGGCAGGCCGGATGACCCCAAAGGCCGGGATGAGACGGACACAACGGACCCAAAGGTAATCTCTTCCTGCCTTGAGCCGGACCGCCGGGCCGCAGCCGCTCTTGAGGCGCGAGAGTGCCGGGAGCTCTCCTGGGGAATGAGCGAGGCCATGAAGATGGCCGACCTGAAACTTCGCAACGACGGCAGCCTGGAGGATTTCCAGAGGAACGTGAAGAAACTTCTGGATGTCTTGGACGCGAGGTCCGTGCTTGAAAAAGGCTCAAAGTGAGTTCTCATTTTTGTTTGTGTTCTCTTTTATTCTGCGTTCTCTTTCCGTTTCTTTTTTGCAGCCAAAGCAGCCACAAAACTATGCATAAAACCATGCATAAAGCCTAATACTCCAAACGCCAAAATACTTTAGAAAATTCCGGAGGATCCTAGTATGAAATTGAGTGCGAGAAACATCTTGAAGGGAAAAGTGGCAGGCATTGTCAAAGGTCCTGTAAACGCTGAGATTACAATCCGACTTCCCGGAGGCGATGAAATCGTCTCGGTCATCACCAGAACGTCCGCTGAGAATCTGAACCTCAAAGAGGAAATGGAGGTTTACGCGGTCTTCAAGGCCACAAATGTCATTGTCGCCACGGATTAACGCCTCCCAATTGGGCTGATTCACAAGAGGCTACAAATCTATTTTTCCTGCAAATTTCTTGCAGACAAAATTTTTATTAAGCGATCTCATTTACTCTCATCATCTCATGCCAGCGCCCATGCAAACCTTCTTAAACCCAAGCCGGAATACACCTGGCGGTAAGGGACTTCTGACATGGATGAGCTGATCGAGAAGATCCGGGATCCAATGCTGCGTGCCCAGGCGGAGAAGGTGGCAGCCTTCCACGGATACCTGAGCCCAGGAGCCTTGGTTGGAATTCAAATGTTCAACATCGCCCGTAAAATGCTGAACCTTTCGAGCTGCGAGCGGATCTTCGTTACCTCTGAAACATGCAATTGCCTGCCTGATCCATTCCAAGTCCTGGCCAAAGCCACCGTCGGCAACAAGGGCCTCAAGATCGAGGACCTCGGCAAGATGGCCGTGACAATAAACAAGGTCGGCCTTGCGGGCTGCCGAACCCAGGCGGTTCGGATCGTCCTTGATCCGGCCAAGACCAAGCGTTTTCCGAGGCTACATGCCTGGTTCATGAAGTCCTGCAAAGTATCTCACGACGAGGTAGTCTCCATTCTATTGGAGGCAGGTGAGAGCGTCTACACCTGGGAAGCCTTTGAGCTGGAGGTTCCGGAGAGGCCCAGGAAGAAGATCGCAATATGTGAAGGCTGCGGCGAGAGCTTCATCCAAATGGAGTCGGAGCCGCTCTGCAAGACCTGCCTTGAGCCTTCAAACAACCGGGAGCCATCCCCAAGCAACAATCCGTCACTAGAGGATCTGTTATGTCCACGAAGCTAATTCCTTCTCTCTGCCCCTACTGCGCGGTAGGCTGCGGCCTCTATCTGGTCGTGGATAAGGGCAAAGCCATCGGCATAGAATACATGACCGACCACCCGGCCAGCGAGGGCGCGCTATGCCCCAAGGGCAACTCCGTATTGGAGATCATCGACCATGAAGAGCGGCTCCGGTATCCCATGAAAAAAGTGGGCGACGGGTTCGTTCGCATATCCTGGGACGAGGCCCTGGACATGATCGCTCATGCCATGAAGCTGAGCATCAAAAAGTATGGTCCGAGATCAATGGGCTTTTTGGCCTCCTCCCGTTGCAACAATGAGGAAAATTATCTCATGGAGAAGATGGCACGCCTGCTGGGCTCGCCCCACGTGGACAACTGCGCCAGGCTCTGTCACTCCCCGACGGTCGTCGGTCTCGGTGCGGTCTTCGGCATGGGAGCCATGACCAACAATCTGCTGGACCTGGAGAACTCCAAGTGCATCTTCGCCATCGGCACCAACTTCACCGAGGCGCATCCCATCGTCTCCCGCTGGGCCCAGAAGGCCAAGGACAACGGTGCTGTGATAATCGTTGCCGATCCCAGGATCACATCGACCTCCTGGATGGCGGACATTCATCTGCGCATCAAACCCGGCTCGGACATCGACCTGATGCGGGGAATGATGAAGGTCATCATGGACGAGGGCCTGGTCGACGAAGAGTTCCTGAAGAACAGGACAGTCGGATCGGAAGAGCTGCTACAGAGCCTGAAGGGTTTCACTCTGGAAGAGGCTGCGGAGAAGACCGGCGTCCCAGCCGCGGACATAATCCGTGCGGCCAAAGCTTACGCCCTTTCTCCCGCATCTGCGGTTCTCTATTCAATGGGAATCACCCAGCACGTCTGCGGCACTGATAACGTCAAGACCTGCGCAACGATGGCGCTCCTCGCCGGTCATGTGGGAAGACCGGGTGCGGGCGTATGGCCCATGCGCGGCCAGAACAACGTGCAGGGAAATTGCGATATGGGCGGAATGCCCGAATTTTATCCCGGTTACAGGAAATCCATTGATCCCGCCACCATTGAGTTCTTCAAGAAGGGCTGGAACGTCTCGGAGCTGCCCATAGGCCCCGGCTTAACGTCGACAGAGATGAACGAAGCGGCACTGGACGGCAGGCTCAAGTTCCTCTACATCACCGGCGAGGACCCAGTGGTCTGCGATGCCAACGTCAAGAGAACCCGCCAGGCCCTGGAGAGCCTGGATTTCCTGGTGGTGCAGGAGATCTTCATGACCCCCACAGCCAGGATGGCTGATGTGGTTTTGCCTGCGGCTGCCTGGGCGGAGAAGGACGGCAGCTACACCTCAATGGAAAGGCGCGTGCAGTGGATCGACAAAGCCGTGGAGGCTCCCGGTGAGGCCAAGGAAGGCCTGTGGATTATGTGCCAGATCGCCAGGCGCATGGGCCTTGATTTCTCCTACGAGAATGCAGCCCAGGTTCTGCAAGAGATCAACCGTCTCGTCCCGCAGTACGGCGGCATGACGCTGGAGAGGATCTCAAAGATCGGCGGCCTGCGCTGGCCCTGCCCGGATGTGAACCACCCAGGCACGGACATCCTGCACACTCAGAAGTTCTCGACTCCCGACGGCAAAGCCAGAATGGCAACAGTGACAAATACGCCGCCAGGCGAACAGGTCAGCGCCGAGTATCCCATCCTGCTCACTACGGGCAGAATCGTGCTGCACTACAACGGCGGCTCCATGACCATGCGCAGCATTTCTCTGGAGGAGCGCGAATCCGAGCTTTATATTGAGATCAATCCGGAGGATGCGGCACGCCTCAAGCTTGCCGACGGCGATATGGTTGTCGTGACCACGCGCCGGGGCGAGGCTGAGGCCAGGGCCAGGGTCACGGAGAAGGTCAAGCCCGGCGTGGCTTTCATGCCCTTCCACTGGCACGGCACGAACATCATCACCTCAGATGCTCTTGATCCTGTGTCCAAGATCCCGGAGTACAAGATGGCTGCCTGCAAGATCGAGGCCAAGGCCTGAAAAAAAATGAAAAGTCATGATCGAGACGCTTTGCCTGAACGGCTAAAAACATCTCGATCACAATTACACTCAACAACTTTTTTGTGGTTAATCAACTCAAATCCGATCGCCAAGTCGTACGTAGTATTTATTCGGCTGTTATCCGGCTGTCTGGCCTGCAAAAGCAATGTGCTTTTCTATAACATCTGTGCAAATTTTTGCTTTTCGAATCATCTAGGTCGCAGCAGGCCATCATGTAAAGCCTAATATGCAAAGCCGCTCTAACCATTGTTCCATGTTCAAGCTGGGAGAGTATTACGAAGACGAAGCAAAGCCGATCATGAAGTACCTAAATGAGGCAGGAATTAAGGCAGAGGTTAGGACCTACACTTGCGCCTCATCAAACTGTTCCGAATACCTGGAAGGTACAATCGGCGAGCTGGATGGAGAGGTGCTTGAGATTGAAGAATTCAAGCAATTCCTGGACGCGACCAGATCCGCATTTGCCAAAGGAGCAACGCCGGAAAATTTTAAAGAGATGTTCTTCACCGAGCTGGACCCTTCCTGGAGAGAGAAAAAAGAGAAATGCGATAAAATTTTCGAACACCTGGAAGAATGCGCCTCGGAAGATGAGGACGGAAACGCCGAAGACGAGCATGTGTGCGCGGAAGGATGCACGAGCTGCGGTGATCATCCCAACCTGGATGAAGACGACTCTGCGCTGACGGATATGGCAAGGCTGATCTATGCTTATGATTTTGCCCTCGACTTGCTCTCCCGCAATAATATCGAATCCGCAGAGGATGCCAAGAGCGGCCTGGAAGATCCCGTCTTGCGCATCATGGTCGATTCCGATGAATATGAGGGCGATCTGCTCGTCAAGCAAACGGTTACCGTGGATCTCAATACGGTTTCGGAGATCTATGTCGATGAATTCACCTCGCCCCTTTTCGAAGAGCTTAAGGAGGGATTCGAGGAAGAATATCCGGAGGAAGCCCTTCACCTCCTGTCTCTCGGAACGCTCATCAAGGATCTGGCAGAGGAGCCGTCTCCGGGAAAGATAGACATGGCTGCGTTTTCAGAGAGGCTGAGCCTGCAAATGGAAACGGATGGAGAGATTTTGATCGTGGATGGGTCTGAAATCGCCGATGAGGTCGCCAGAATACTGGAAAAGAACGATGTGATCAAACATAAAGGCGATACTATTAAATGGAAGTCCTAAAGGCTGCACGGCCTCGGACTATCCATCCATTTTTTCTAAATGCTTGCCATCAAAGGCATCATTAGTACCGGGAGATCATACGCCGCTCTGTAATTTTTCTTCCATGTATTCTTCATCACGCTCATTTGCGATTATTGCCAGCGGCTCGATTCGATGCAAAACCTCTTTAACCCTTACTCGCTAACAATCTTGCCCATCAGGCAGGGTTTTCAGATGAAAGAGGTATTGCTGGAATCGAAAGAAGACAAATCGCAGTTCTATTTGCCGGAGAAGTGTATCGGCTGCGGAACCTGCGTCCAGGTCTGCCCCAAAGGGGAACTGATCATCGGTTCTGTGGGCGCTGTCGCCCGGGGACTGATCGATAAGGACTTCATCGAGAAGAAAAAGAGTGGAGCTTGCGTCTTTTGTGCTTTGTGCGCCCGTATCTGCCCCACCGGCGCTCTGGAGGTCAGAGTGGCCGGCAAGGCCGAGAAGGACGAGTCGTACCTTAGCGTCGCCCTCAAGCCCACCGTGGCCGGGGAGAAGTGCGTTCACTGCGGCCTGTGCGTCGAGGTCTGTCCCCAGGCTTGCATCGAGCTGAAAGACAGACGGCTGGCCGAGGACGGCAGCCTCAAACTGCAGGGCAAGACGCTCATCGACTTGAACCGCTGCGTTCACTGCGGCTGGTGCGCAACGGTTTGTCCGGCGGGGGCCATCACATTTGAGAAGCCCTTTGCCGGGGAATTCGTCCGGGACGACAATGTCTGCCAGGCATGCAGGACCTGCATCCACACCTGTCCCGCCAATGCTCTCTTCAACCGGGACTGGAAGCCTGGCGAGATCATGGAGAAGGTTACACATCGAAAGGATGCCTGCATCTACTGCGGTGCCTGCGCCCAGGCGTGTCCTGTGCGAGCCATCACTGTGCGCAAGACTGCCATCTTGCCGGAGATGAAGGCCAAGACGGCTTTCGAGAAGAAGCTCGCTCCTCAAGCGCCCTGGCCGACATTGACTTCCATCCTGGAGACGGACGAAGAGGCTTGCCTTGGCTGCGGAAACTGCGTCATAGCGTGCCCCGTCAACGCCCTGTCCGATCCGTACCTGGCGGCGGGCCACCTCAACGAGCTGGATGAAAAACCTCTCCTTGAGGTCAAGAACGGAACCGTCAAGGTCGTTGACCAGCAGGTCTGCGGCTCATGCGCTACCTGCGCCATGATCTGTCCGGTAGAAGCGATTTGGCTGGTGCGGCGGGAGGTGTCCTAGAATGGCTGCAACTATCATCAAGAACGGTTATGTCTTCGATCCCCTCAACGGAATTGACGGGGAAATCAAGGATATTTTCATAAAAGACGGAAAAGTAGTGGCAAGCCTCTCCGGTGCCGAGGCAAGAGACGCCACCGTCATCGATGCCACCGGCAAGACCGTCATGCCGGGTGGCGTGGACTCTCACTCCCACGTGGCCGGTGCCAAGGTCAATGCAGGTCGGCTCATGCGCCCCGAGGATCACTACAAGTCGGTGCGGGCAAAGACCGATATCACTCATTCGGGCAGCGGCTACACTGTCCCGTCCGTCTACAAGCAGGGCTACGATTACGCGGCTATGGGCTACACCACAGTCTTTGAGGCCGCCATGCCGCCTCTGGAAGCCCGCCACACCCACGAGGAGATGCGCTCGACTCCCATCCTCGACATGGGCGCGTACATGGTATTCGGCAACAACTGGTTCATCATGCGCTACCTCAAGGACGGCGACGTGGAGAAAGCCGCCGCCTACGTGGCCTGGATGATGAGGACTCACAAGGCCTACGGAATCAAGTGCGTCAATCCGGCTGGTGTCGAGAACTGGGGTTGGGCCAAGAATGTGCATGGCCTCGACGATCACAACATTCACTTCGATATCACGCCGCGAGAGGTCATTCGCGGCCTGGCCGAGGTCAACGAGCTTCTCGGGCTGCCCATGTCGCTGCACCTGCACACCAACAACCTGGGCCATCCCGGTAACTGGGAGATCACCCGCGACTCGCTGCAGATCACCTCCGGCATGGACCCCAAGAACAAAACCGAGGTCGAGTGGGCCGAGACGAAAGAAAATGCCCGACGAAAGCAGTGCGTCTACCTGGCTCACGCCCAGTTCAGCTCCTTTGGAGGCACATCCTGGCGAGACTTCGGCTCAGGCGTGAAGGGGCTGGTGGACTACGTCAACGGCGCAGACCATGTGGTCATCGATAACGGTGCCGTTCCCTTCGGCCCGGCCACGGCCATGACGGGCGACGGGCCTGCCATTCACGACCTCTACATGCTCTCCGGCCAGAAGTGGGCCAACTGCGACATAGAACTTGAATGCGGCTCCGGTGTTATCCCATTGATGTACCTGAAGGGCAGCCCCATCAGCGCCGTCCAGTGGGCGATGGGCCTGGAACTCTTGCTGCTCATCAAAGATCCCTGGAAGACCATCATGACCACCGATCATCCCAACGGAGGCGTCTTCACCCAGTATCCGCAGGTCATCACCTGGCTCATGTCCAAGAAGGCCAGGGACGACACGGCCAAGGAATGCCACAAGTGGGCTTACGACCGATCGAGCCTCGGCGGCGTGGACCGGGAACTCGGCCTCTACGAGATCGCCATATTAACCCGTGCCAACTCCGCCCGAACCATCGGCTTGTCTTATCGCAAGGGCCACCTGGGAGTCGGTGCGGACGGAGATGTCACGGTCTACGACCTCGACCCCACAAAGCTGAACGTGAACGATCCGGCGACGCTGATGCAAAAGTTCGCCCGGCCCGATTATACCGTGAAGGACGGCCAGATTGTGGCCAAGCAGGGACAGATCGTGGCGGTGCCGAAAGGGCGCAGATACTACTGTCGGCCTTACCTTGACGACACCCTGGAGAAAGAGATGCTCGTTGACGTGAAGAACTGGTTCAAGTACTACACATTGGGCTTCTCCAATTACCCGGTGCCGGAGAAGTATCTGACCAACCCCGTGCCCATCCAGGTCAACAAGCCCCTGGAAGCTGTGGTGAGGAGGTGAGGGAATTGGCAGAGATTGTTCTTTTGCCCAAAGGTAAGATTGGAATTAATGTTGAGGCTGAGGTCATCCGGCCCGATCTGATGGCGGGAAAGCCGAAGGCCGAGATCGAAGGAATGCGAGTGTGGCAGGGGCCGGTGCAGCTTCCCCTCAAAGAGTTCTTCGATGTCGATGTGCGAGGAGCGGCTGCTCCTGAAGAGACCACGATCATCATCGATGGCGATGTTTCCAGGGTCAAGCACATCGGCCACGGCATGAAAGCCGGTAAGATCGAGATTCGCGGCCCGGCAGGAATGCATGTCGGGGCGGAGATGGCCGGAGGCATCATCATCGTGGAGAAGGATGCCGGTGCATGGGCAGGCATGGAGATGAAAGGCGGCCTGCTTCAGGTCAAGGGCAATGCCGGGGACCACACGGGCTCCGCCTACCGGGGAAGCTGGCGGGGCATGACGGGCGGCCAGATCGTGATTGAAGGAAATGCCAGAAGCCAGGTCGGTGCCGGCCTTGCCGGAGGTCAGATTGTGGTATCCGGGAACGTGGAGAACTTCTGCGGCATGCGCCAGGGCGGCGGCCTGATCGTGGTGAAGGGAGACGCCATCCGGGGCGTGGGCGCGGAGATGGCGGGCGGAAATATTGCCGTCTATGGAATTATCAGACAGTTCTCTCCCGGGTTCGTGGAAATGGGCCGCGAGGAGAATCCAAAAGTAGGAGACTTCCCGCTGGAAGGAATGTTTGTCAAATACACCGGAGACTATGCCATCAGCAAGAATCCCAAGGGATTGCTCTACTCCAAGGAGGTCTGAGAGATGCTGACTGGTTCAAATAATCCGGCCCAGGCAGGAGGTTTGGAGAATATGACGGAAATATTTCTGCTGAATTCAGGCAGCACCATCGATGAAGGGCGGCTGGCCAAGGGCGGCAGCAAGCTCACCGAGGACTATACCGAGGAATGTGCAGTCTGCGACATGAATCCAGAGGACTACTGCAACCTGGGCAGCCCGGAGAAGGTCATGGTCACAGCCAGGGATGGCAGACATAGCGTTGCTGTTTATGCTTATCCCTCGGACGCCATGAGCCGCGGTCATGTCTTCATGCCGAGAGCAATCTGGTCGAACGTCGTTGTCGATCCGGAGACATTCTCCACCGGCTCGCCTCTTTACAAGGGCTCGCCGGTGAAGATCGAGCCGACGGAGGAGGAGGTCCTGAATGCCTGCGACCTTGTTGTGTTGCTCTTCCCGAGGGGGAAATAATTATGACCAATATTGCAACCGTTGCGACCGTCAAAGACATCATCTGTCCGGTCTGCGGAGCCTCCTGTGATGATATTCAGGTGGAGCTTGGCAAAGGCGAGATCACTGTCAAGAACGCCTGCAAGATGGGCAATGCCAAGTTCCAGGAGATCGTCAGCACCCACAGGATCAAAGAGCCTCAGATAAAACAGAATGGAGCCTTCCGGGCAGCTGCCTGGGATGAGGCCATAACCAGGACGGCGGAGATTCTGGCCAAGGCCAAGAGACCGTTGCTGTTCATGGGCAGCGAGACTTCATGCGAGGCGATGGAAGTCGGTCTTCATATGGCCGAGTTCCTGGGCGCTGCCGTGGACTCGAACTCAACTGTATGCCACGGCCCGACGGCTATGGGCATTCAGGAAGCGGGGCGCGTCGGTGCGACCGCCGGCCAGAGCAAATCGAGATCGGATTTGGCCATCTACTGGGGCTCGAATCCCCTCGAATCCATGCCCAGGCACATGTCCCGCTATGCCGTTTACCCGCGGGGCTACTGGACGAGGAGAGGCCGGTTCGATCGCACCGTCATCTGCGTGGACCCGCGAAAAAGCATCACAGCC
The DNA here is from genome assembly GCA_003857025.1 of Methanothrix sp. Taxonomy (GTDB): domain Archaea; phylum Halobacteriota; class Methanosarcinia; order Methanotrichales; family Methanotrichaceae; genus Methanothrix. The sequence goes on along the minus strand of RPOO01000049.1, from coordinate 5,073 downwards.
GAGAACGCGGACCTGCACATCCAGCTCAAGCCCAACACCGACTATGAACTGCTCAGCGCCCTGCTCACGCTTCTGCACGGCAAGACGCCTCATCCGTCCGTCGAGGACGTGACCGGAGTCTCCATCGCCGAGATGGAAGCAATGCTGAAGATGATGAAGGAGTGCAACTTCGGCGCGATTTATGTGGGCCTCGGCATCGCCTCATCCTACGGCAAGCACCGCAATGCAGAGCTGGCCTTCAACCTGGTCAAGGAGCTGAACAGCTACACCAAGTTCGTGATCGGGGCCTTGCGAGGGCACTGCAACGTGGCAGGCTTCAACCAGATTGCGTCCTATCTCTACGGCTTCCCCTTCGGCCTGGACTTCGCCCGCGGCTATCCCCGCTACAATCCCGGCGAGTACACGGCGGTGGACCTGCTGAGAGAGAAGGACGTGGATGCGGCTTTTATCCTGTCTGCGGATCTCGTCTCGCACTTCCCGGCAGCCTGCTCCGAGTACCTGGCCCAGATTCCCGTGGCCTGTATCGATATTGCGCCCTGTCCGACGACCATGCTCTCCGATGTCGTCCTGCCGGGCGTGATCGATGCCATGGAGTGCGACGGGACATTCTACCGCCTGGATGATGTGCCGGTCTACTTCCAGCCCTTCACCAGTTCGCCCTTCCCATTCACGGCGAGCAACGAGGACACAATGTTGCAGATATTCGAGAAGGTCAAGGAGTTGCGCAAATAGGATTGATAAAACCGCATTAGTCGAAAATGGGCGGAAGGATTTGGGATAGTTTGCACAAGGAAAGAAAGATCCAAGGGCAAGGATCGCCTGCCGAAACGGTAAGCAAACGGGCTTGGATTTCAACTCCTCCGCCTGTTTTAAATATTCAGATGGGATATACAGAAAAGCTAGAGGTGGAGCAATATGTGTACAGTTGGCGGCGGCCCGGATATTGGAAATATCGAAGCATTGGTTGCTAAGGATTATGAATGCCTGGACTGCAAGAGCAAGTTCAAGGGCATGGGAAGAAGGCCCATGTGTCCATCCTGCCAATCCAGGAATGTCAAAGCTGCATGAGCCATGCATATTTCCTTTAAAAATGACGAGATAGCATATCTCTGCGGCCAGAAGAGCACAATCGCCTTTATTAAGACCCTTGGTAACTTTTTTTATTTAGAAACGGAAACTGATGAGACGATCCTCTTCACTGAGCCCGAGGATCTCATGGTAGCCTCGGCTTTTGGAACGGGCGACAAGATTTTGCGCGGCCTGCAATGCACTCTTTACCAGCTACGGGAGCTTGGCGCACCACTCATCGTTCTGCCTAAAGGCCATCCGGCTTCGCCAAGGCTTAAAGTGGTTGTGTCCATCGGTCCGCGCACGCGCTTGAGCTGCAAGATCCAGCCTGGAACGCACCCGGAGCAGGATGTGCTCTGCGGATCGGAGGAGTTTGCAGACCTGGAAATCCTGGCGGAACCCGGCGGCGCAGAGGCAAAGGGTTTTAGCTTCAAGATGGGGGACGTAATAATAAAACAATTATAAAATAAAGAAATTATAAATAAAATAATTATATAATCAAAGATTAAGTTAATTTTAAAATATGATTTTCAAAAATAAATTGGCAATAATGAGCTAAGCTCAAGGTGATAATTCAATGGCGGAGATCAGAGAGGATAGCCTGGTGAGGTACAAGGGCACAGGCACCATAGGAACGGTAAAGGTTTTGAAAGAAGAGGACGACGGCGTCAAGTGGGCGCTCCTGGACACCACGGGATTGTACTATCGGCTGGACACGCTGGAGGCCATCGAAAAGGCTCCGGAGCGAAAAGAACTGGAAGGCATGTCCATCGAGCAGATCCAGGAGAGGTTCAAGCAGACGCAAGATATGATGGACACGGTCAAGATGCAGGACGAAAACCTGGAGACGGGCGGCTAAAATTGATATTTTGTAGCCACCCTATTTGTTGCCGCCTACGAAGCAAAATTTTAGACCTGGTAGAACAAAGCGACCCGCATCCTGTCATTTTTTAACAGGGCATTTTCTCGATCTCCAGCCCGCCATGCCGCCCAGGATTACCACCAGATCCGTCCAACCGTTGGCCGCCAGGTAGCTGGCTGCGATCATGGAACGCAGGCCGCTGCCGCAGAAGATATGAACCGTCCGATCTTTCGGCACCTCATTCTTGCGCTCTTGGATGCGAGTGACGGGAATGTGATGCGCATCAGCGATTATGCCATCTTTCTTCAGCTCCTCATCGCTCCGCACATCCAAAATCCAAAGCATCTCATCGCTATCCAGAAGGCGGCAAAGATCTTGCACAGTAGCAGTTCGCAGCGATGTGGAAGGCAATCCGGACATGTGCCAGCCGAGCATTCCGCCCGCTAAAAAACCGGCGATGTTGTCGAATCCCAGGCGGATGAGAATTCGAACGGCTTCGTGGGTGTCGTTGCCCTCGCCAACCAGCAGGATCGGCCTGTCGTAGCTGAGGAACCAACCGGCAAAGCTGGCCAGGCCGTCCATCCAGATGGACTGCGCGCCGGGAATGTGCGCCGCGGCAAATCCCAGTTCCAGGCGTGTATCCAGAACCTGCGCCGTTTCGGCCAGCGTCTCGAAGTCCTTGGGGGCCAGCGGCCTTGGTGAGGGCAGCGATCCCAGAATCGGCTCTCCCAGCAAGTTGACCTTTTCCATCACGCGGAAATAGGGCGGCCTCTCCGGCTGGCTCTCTAGCAGGTTGGCCACAAACTCTTCTTTGCTTTTCACCTGAAGCCGCGGATTGCTACTTCTTTCCAGGCCGATGGTGGTCCAGAGCCGCTCGGCAATCGACTCGCCGCAAACGGAACCGGCCCCATGAGCCGGACAGACCACGACGCCGTCGCCTAAAGGCAAAAGCTTGCCAAATATGCTGTCATAAAGCTGGCCTGCCATCCATGCCGCCTTGTCCTGCCCCATGAGGTCGATGCGGCCCACGTCTCCGGCAAAGAGTGCGTCGCCGGTGAAGACCGCCCAGTCGAGGCGGGAAGGATCGCGGAGCAGGTAGCTCATGCTTCCGGGCGTGTGGCCGGGCGTGGGGATGGCCTCGAACTCCAGGCGGCCTACCTTCCACCGCTGGCCGGGCACAGCAGCCTTTCCATAGCGGTAATCCAGCTCGGCATCCACATGCCAGACCTCTGCGCCCGTTCGAGCGGCAAGCGCCGTCGATCCGACAAAATAGTCCTCGTTGCGGTGGGTTTCCAAGATGTGAGCGATCCTCATGCCCTCAGATGAGGCTTTCTCGATGTAGATGGCGCAGTCTCTTCTGGGATCAATCACAACGGCTTCATTTTTGTCGCCGATCAGGTAGGAGTAATGCGCCAGACCTTTGGAGACGATTCTCTCGAAGAGCATTTGCGAGTCACCTCTGTCGTGCCGATACAATGTGAATATAATTTGAATTGTTTAGGAGCGCTCGACAATTGTAAATCGAGGCGGGAGGATGATTTCCATCTGCAATTAATGATCGGGCCAGTTTGGAAACAGCTCACTAGGTGCCCAAGCGTTCTTTCATCGCCCGAACATCGGCCTGAACCTGTCCGAATTGAAGCGCATATCCCGGCTGGATGTCTTCTCTCATGCCTTTGATTTCTTCCAGGACCTGGGGGATTGTGTCGGCGTTCTTCCGTACCGCTTTGATGTCGTCGCTAATCTGAGGAATCATGTTAGTGTTCTTTCGCACCGCTTTAATCTCACCCAGCGTCTCATCGGTGGTTTTGCGCACTGCTTTGATCTCACCCAGCGTCTCATCAGTGGTTTTGCGCACTGCTTTGATGTCGTCTCTTATGTCCAAGAGCAAGGGAATTGCCTTGTCCATTTGAACGAATGTGCAAAACATGGCAACCTCGCTGATACGCCCAACGTCACCGTCGTAATCCTCGAATGTTACATTTGAGACTTCAGCCAGCTCTGGCTTATTCTTCTTAATAACCTGTAAGAAGGCAGTGATTCTGGCTTCATCTCCCCCTACCAGGACTATGACCTCTTGTTGGCCGTTCTCTTCCCAGTTGTAGGTTGAGAGGCCGGGCAGGGCCAGGTTCATGGCATTTTTAAGCAGGAATACACGGTAGCCCACATCATGAACTTTGGGGCCTGCAATCTTGGCTTTCAGCTTCATGGTCATCCTTGATTTGGATCTGCAAGCTATTTGGTTTTTTTCCCTCGATTAGCGGCTATTGGCCTATTCGCAAACCACAGGCCCGTCGCCAGCTCATAAGGCCTCTGCCACGGTTATGCGCTTAGCTCCGAGCACAACCTAGAGTGGATCATCGCCCGTTACCGTGGGATTCTCAGGATGAGACGACCACTCTGTAAAAGAGCCCTCGTAGATCCTGACCTTTTCGTGCCCCAGATAGAACTTGAAGAACAGGAACTCATTGGTAGCCTCCCGGCCCGTTCCGCAGTAGATGAGAAGGGTCTTGTCTGGCGTGATGCTGAGCTTGGCGATGAGCTGCTGCAGCTCTTCGTCGCTCTTCATGAGCTTGGCATTGTCCTTGTTCATGAGGGTTCTCCAGGGCAGGCTCAGGGCTCCGGGGATGTGGCCGTTCTTAATCCACAGGCCGCCTTCCCTGTATGATTCAAACGGCCTGGCATCGAGCAGGATAACATCGCTATGGTCTTTTATCTTCTTGAACTCGTCATACTCCACGAAGAAATCCTTCTGAACCTGAGGCCGGAAGTCTGTTGTCTTCCATGTCGGGAAGACCTTGGTCAGCTCTCCGCCCTCGTCCTTCCATTTCTCGATGCCGCCGTCCAGAATGTAGACCTGGCTAGCACCGAAGCGCACAAGCGAGTAGGCCATCATGGTCTGCTCGAGCCCATCCCCGGACCCGGCGGCGCACCGGCTGTAGCGGCCTGCACCCGAATAGACGAGAACTGGTCGGTCGGCATCGATCCCGGTTCGACCGAATACTGCAGAAATGCCTTCCGGCGGAACGTACATGGCGGGACGAACGTTCCAGACCGACAGGAGGACCCCCTCACTCAGATAGACGGCCCGCGGGATGTGCCCCATGATGTAGTCATGCACGTTCGGCTGCACATCCAGGATG
>RPOO01000048.1 GCA_003857025.1 Methanothrix sp. | reverse complement strand
CTTCGTGCTCTATTCTTATTGATCTTGACGCGAGAATATCTTTAAATTTCTCAAGTGTGAGCGACGCAATATCCGCTCCCCTCCAAAGACTTACTTTTTTATTTTTATAAAGGTTAACCGCCATATCGATCTTCAGGCTTGGCTTCAACGTGAGAAGAGCGCTCATCGCATCTGAGATGACCTCATCACGGGATCTATAAATCTCGGCGCTTATAAGCGCATCAAGCTTATCTTCGACAGATGCCATTAATTTTAAGTATGCTATTGTTGCTATTTTAATTCTTCCTCAAGATGGATGTCCCCCATACTCTTGTCCGGCAAGATCATGCGTAGTGTCATCAAGACGATCTATTTTCAATTTGATTTATCCAATATCCTCATATTAAGACAAAAATGGGCATCTTGATACTAATGAATCGTTGATGGCATATTAACAATGCAATAATACAGTCGTTTGATTAGAAAGGATTGATATTGACAAATTATCAAGAAAATCTAATCAAAACGATCGTGATGGATAAATACGGCTAAAAACTAAAATATCATCATAAATAGAACGCGACAAATTTATATCCAAATGATACAACAGCCATTTTCAGTCTAAATGGCATATCAACATCAAATTCAATTCAGCAAGAAAAAATAGGATATAATACTGATAGATATGCCACTAAAGAATCAATAGACATTAGGCGATTTAAAATGACTGTTGAAGAATCGAATAATCCAGTAAAAGCTCCTGAGCAGAGCTTGTACTATCCTCCCAGAGATCTTGTAGATAACTCCAATGTCATGGCCTGGATGAAGAAGAAGGGGCTGAAGACCGAGCAGGAGATGCGCGCCTGGACCAGCGAGAACTACGTCGAGTTCTGGGATGAGATGGCCAAGACCTATGCAGATTGGTTTGTGCCCTACAAGCAGACCGTGCAGTGGAAAGCCCCCAAAGGATCCTGGTTCGTGGGCGGCAAGATCAATGTAGCCTACAATGCCGTAGACAGGCATGCTCATACCTGGAGACGCAACAAGCTGGCTTACATCTTTGTCGGAGAGCCCGTAGGCGATGTGCGCCAGATCACCTACTACGAGCTTTACCGAGAGGTTAATAAATTCGCCAACGCTCTGCTGAAGATGGGCATCAAGAAGGGCGACCGCGTGGGCATGTACCTGCCCATGATCCCGGAGCTGCCTATTGCCATGCTGGCCTGTGCCAAGATCGGCGCTGTGCACGTAGTGGTCTTTTCCGGATTTTCCGCCGGAGCCGTGCGGGACCGCCTGGAAGATAGCGAGCCCAAGGTTCTCATCACCTGCGACGGCTCTTACCGGCGCGGCAAGCCTCTTGCTACCAAGCCCCAGGCAGATGAAGCCATCCAGGGCCTCAAATCTATCCAGAAGGTAGTAGTCGTAAAGAGGAACGGCCAGGAGACGCCCATGACCGAGGGGCGAGATATCTGGTGGAATGACTTTGTTGCAGGCCAGTCCGGTAGCTGCGAGACAGTAGCTATGGATTCATCTGATCCGCTGTTCATCCTCTACACCGCAGGAGCCGCAGGCAAGCCCAAGGGCATCGTGCACACTCACGGCGGAATATCCGTAGGACCCGCGTTCACAACGTCCTGGGTCTTTGACATCAAGGATACCGATGTCTACTGGTCGACAGCCGATATCGGATGGATCACCGGCCACTCCTACATCACATACGGGCCGCTGTGCCTCGGTGCAACAAGCATCATGTACGAGGGATCGCCCGACTATCCGGACTTTGGCCGCTGGTTCAAGATCATCGAGGACTACGGCGTGTCCGTTATTTACACTGCACCGACCGCTATCAGAATGTTCATGAACGAGGGACCGGCGTGGCCGCAGAAGTACGACCTATCCACAGTCCGGCTCATGGGCTCTGTCGGTGAAGCCATGAACCCCGATGCATTCGTCTGGTGGAGACGCTACGTCGGCGGAGGATTTGCGCCCATCATGGACACCTGGTTCCAGAGCGAGACCGGCGCACAGGTCATTGCCCCTCTGCCCATCACGCCCCTCAAGCCCGGCTCCCCAAGCTTCCCATTGCCCGGATACAATGTCGAGGTAGTCGATGACAACGGCGCGCCAGTGGCAGCCGATCAAGTGGGCAACATCATCATGACCACGCCCTGGCCATCCATCCTCAAAGAGGTATACAAAGACCCGGCCAAGTACAACGAGACCTACTGGTCGACCTTCCCCGGCAAGTACCTCTCTGGAGACAAGGCCCGCGTGGACAAGGACGGATACATCTGGGCTTTAGGCCGTGGCGACGATGTCCTGAAGGTGGCAGGCCACAGGATCTCCAATGCTGAGGTTGAGGCGTCCGCTGAGAAGCACCCCGCCGTCGCCGCAGCAGCCGTCATCGGCAAGCCGGATAAGGTAAAGGGCGAGAACATCGTGGTGTTCGCAGTCCTGAAGGCAGGCAGCAACGCAGACGCCAATTTGCAGAAGGATATCAAGAACTTCGTGCGAAAGACCCTGGGTCCCATCGCCATTCCCTCGGATGTCATCTTTGTGGCGGACATCCCCAAGAACAAGGCAGGAAAGCCGGTGCGCCCGCTCATCAAGGCCAAGGCGCTCGGGCAGGTTTTGGGCGACACATCCAGCGTTGCCAACCCGAAGGCTCTCGACGAGATCCCGCTCATCACAAAGTGAGCAGTTTCAACTCTTTCGTTTAATCTGGATAGATGCAGAACAAGCGGAAATTCTGCATAAAACAGTGCCGAAGGGGTTAACTCACATACTTGGGTCGGTTCCGTCATAAATGGTAATTAGAATCTTGTTGCATGCATCTCCCCGGACAATTGTTCCGGAGAGATGATTTTTATTTAACGCTTAAGTTGGATAATTGTCAAAGAGTGCACCCTGCTGCAAGCTGCAATGTATTCATTTTAAAATAAATTTTTGGCAATAATTTTATCCCCAAATACTGGTGTATTAACATTACTTTTTTATAATTATCTTTTGACGAATCAGGCGTTAAATTGGGAACATTCCTTTATATACTTGGACCGTGTTAGCTAGAGTTATGTTAACAGTTTTTGAAAAATTTATAATAGTTCAATGCAATATTAGACTCGGTGATGAATCATGATCTGCTCCAAATTCAGCATGCTTCAAGTATTGACAATCCTATTCATAGCCTGCTCCTTCCAGGGTGGTCAAGCTGTTGATGTTTCATTTTCTGCGGAAAGTGGTGGCGACTCTCTTGCCGTCTCAGACGAATATATTGTTGATACAGGCATTTCCGTATCGGAAGACAATACCGCCGAATTCGGCGATCTGAATATACAAAGCAGCAGGCAGATCTCAGGCACCGGAGACGTGAAAGCAATTCAGGTCTGCACCTCGGGAAGCGGCTACTCCAGCCAGGCATCCTATGAGGCATCGGGAGCGTCGACGAGCTTGGGCAGCTCGGCGAGCCTCAGACCTCAATTCTTGATCGCCTCTCAGAATATTGACGCATCCGGCGGCAAAGCCGATTCGTCCCTTGGCGTGACGCAGGGAGGCGCGACGGCATCTATCTCAGGCGGCATGACCGACGGCACAATGTCCTCCAGTCAATCGATTTGGACTGGCAGCGCACATGCATCACAGAGCATGAGTGCCGCGGGAGATGAAGTGCGTTTCAGCGGCTCGGCCAAGTCAAGTGATCGGCAAGGCTATCTCGGCGCTACCACTCATAATTATCAGGGAACGATCGGAGCATCGGCAGTAGGGGATTATGCCGATGTTGCGGAAGTAGGCGAGCTTTCCGGCGGATATACCGTGGAAGGCATGATCGGGGGCGTTCGCCGAAGCGTAACTACCGTGACGGGAACGTGGCTCAGGGATATGAGAGCCACGGATGCCGACAGTGTTGGGGACACGAATGATCGGACCGGGGGTTTGGAAGGCTTCAATCATATCCTGCAGACAATTATCGATGAGACTCCGGATGGCGGCACGGCCATCTTTCCGGTAGGATCACTAAGTGAGAACGTAAACCTATGGAAGAATGTGCAGGTAATAGTGGAGCTTGGCGGCAGGATGCTGGCAAATAGCATCAATCTGGACAACAATGCACAGCTGCTCTCCGGCTCGATGGGATTCTTCTCGCCCGTAGTTACGGTAAACGAGGGTTCGAAGATCAACGACGGCCTGCAACTGGCATCAGACAGCGGAACAGTAACCGTTACCCCGGGAATTTATAACGATGTCGTTAACCAGGACTATTTCTATCCCAAGGGAATCCAGCTCAACGGCGAGGCCGGAAGTGTCACGAATCAGATCATTCTGGATCAGTATGTGAGCGGAAAGATCAGCGGACTTCATGCCGACACCGTGCAGGTAAATCAGGGTGCAAGCATCAATGAGGGCCTTGTCCTAGCCAAGGATACAGGGCTTGTGAGTGTGACTGCAGGAACATACGCAGACAATGTGAATCAAGGATTCTATTCCCGCGCAATTCAGCTCAATGGCGACGATGGAGCCATCACAAATCAGATCACCCTTGATAGAGATGTGAACTCGGAGATCAGCGGCCTAAGAGGAAGCACCGTCCAGGTCTATTCAGGCGCATCGATTCAGGAAGGCATCGACCTTGCCAAGGTTATCGGAACGGTCAATGTGGACGATGGCGTTGCCGACGGCCAGAGTGCAGTCTACAACAAAGATGTGTTTATGAATGCAAATAACAACATACTCGATCATTTGACCATTGATCGAGATGCATTCCGCATCAACGGATTTAATGCCAACACCGTGCAGGTCAATTCGGGCGCATTGATACAGGATGGTGTCAACCTCGCCACCGCCAGCGGAACTGTCAATGTGGACAATTCTGTTGCCGACGGCCAGAATGTGAACTACAATAAATACGTGTATCTGAATGCCAATGACAATCTCCTCCATCAGCTCACCATAGATAGGGATACAATCCGCATCAGTGATTTGACGGCAAATATCGTGCAGGTCAATTCCGGTGCAAGCATAAATCAGGGACTAGGTCTATCTGAGATTGACGGAACTGTAAATGTGGGTGCAGGAATCTACGCCGACACCGTAACCCAAGGCTTTTATTCGAAAAACCTTCAGCTTAACGGTGCCAGCGGAGCCATCACGAATCAGATCACCCTCGACCGGAATGTAAACGGAAAGATCAGCGGCCTTTTGGCCGGCGATGTCGAGGTCGGTTCTAATGCCAAAATTCAGCAGGCACTTACCCTGGCGAAGGACAATGGAATAATCAATCTGGCCACGGGCCATGATTATGCGGAAGATGTAGACTACAACAAGGGTGTCACATTGAACGGCCATGATGCCACCACAAGCAAACTGACCCTCAGCACGGATGCCGCGGCCATCAGCAGCCTGCTCGCCGACACTGTCGATGTCAGTTCGGCGGCCAAGATTCAGCAGGGATTGTATCTGACGAAGGCAGCCGGAACGCTCAATCTTGCTTCCGGAAATAATTATGCAGAGAATGTAAACTACAATAAGGGCGTAACATTGAACGGCAATAATGCCATCACAAGCAAACTCATTCTCAGCACGGACGCAGCCGGCATAGGCAGCTTGCTTGCCGATACCGTCGATGTCAGTTCAGCGGCCAAGATTCAGCAGGGACTTTACCTGACGAAGGCAGCCGGAACGCTCAATCTTGCATCTGGAAATAACTATGCGGAGGATGTAAACTACAACAAGGGCGTAACATTGAACGGCAATAATGCCATCACGAGCAAACTCACTCTCAGCACGGATGCTGCGGGCATAGGCAGCTTGCTTGCTGACACCGTGGATGTCAGCGCAGCGGCCAAGATTCAGCAGGGATTGTATCTGACGAAGGCAGCCGGAACGCTCAATCTTGCATCTGGAAATAACTATGCAGAGGATGTAAACTACAATAAGGGCGTAACATTGAACGGTCATGATGCTACCACAAGCAAACTCACTCTCAGCACGGATGCTGCGGGCATAGGCAGCTTGCTTGCCGACACCGTCGATGTCAGTTCTGCCGCCAAGATTCAGCAGGGACTATACCTGACGAAAGATGCCGGAACGCTCAATCTTGCTTCAGGAAATAACTATGCAGAGGATGTAAATTACAATAAAGGCGTAACATTGAACGGTCATGGTGCTACCACGAGTGAGATCACCATCAATCGAGACGCATCGCTTGTCAGCGGACTGACCGCCAGCACCGTTGATGTCGGTGCTTCGGGAAAGATCCAGCAAGGAATCAATCTGGCAAAGGATGCAGGGACCGTCAACCTGGCTGCAAGCCACGCCTATAGCGAAAATGTAGACTACAATAAGGGCGTAACATTGAACGGCAATAGTGCTACTGCGAGCGAGATCACCATCAATCGAGACGCATCGCTTGTGAGCGGCCTGACCGCCGACACGGTTGATGTCGGTGTCTCGGGAAAGATCCAGCAAGGAATCAATCTGGCAAAGGATGCGGGAACCGTCAATCTGGCTGCAAGCCACGCCTATGGCGAAAATGTAAACTACAACAAGGCTGTCACTCTTGATGGAAACGGTGCCACAACCACCGGGCAGCTTACTCTGGGCCTGGACCCGTCCCTTATACAAGAATTTGCAGCCGGCACCGTGGATGCCGGCACCGCCGGAACGATTCGGCAAGGAATGGATCTGGCAACTTCGGGTGGAACGGTTAAGTTGTCTGCAAAGGACTATGGTGAGAATATAAACTACGATAGGACCCTCACTATACAGGGCAATGGCGCCACCACCGATCAGATCACCATCAACAGAGACGCATCGCTTGTCAGCGGACTGACCGCCGACATGGTTGATGTCGGTGCCTCGGGAAAGATTCAGCAAGGAATCAATCTGGCAAAGGATGCGGGAACCGTCAATCTGGCTGCAAGCCACGCCTATGGCGAAAATGTAAACTACAACAAAGCTGTCACTCTTGATGGAAACGGTGCCACAACCACCGGGCAGCTTACTCTCAGCCTGGACCCGGCCCTCATAAAAGAATTTGCAGCCGCCACCGTGGATGCCGGCACCGCCGGAACGATTCGGCAAGGAATGGATCTGGCAACTTCGGGTGGAACGGTTAAGTTGTCTGCAAAGGACTATGGTGAGAGTGTAAACTACGACAAGACCATCACTATACAGGGCAATGGTGCCACCACCGATCAGATCACCATCAACAGAGACGCATCGCTTGTCAGCGGACTGACCGCCGACACGGTTGATGTCGGTGCTTCGGGAAAGATCCAGCAAGGAATCAATCTGGCAAAGGATGCGGGAACCGTCAACCTGGCAGCAAGCAACGCCTATGGCGAAAATGTAAACTACAACAAGGCCATCACATTGAACGGCAACAGCGCTACTGCAAACAGTCTCACCCTTAACGCAAATCCATCCAATATCCACAGCATAACGGCAATGACCGTGGATACGGGCTCATCCGGGACTATTCAGAAAGGCCTTGAACTTTCGAAAGTCGGCGTCGGAACTCTCGTGCTGTCGAATAAGGACTATATGGAGAATGTAAACTACAACAAGGTAGTAAACATTGTGGCCAATGGCGCCACCACCGACAAGGTCACACTCAGCGTCGATGCATCCGGTCTCAGCGGATTGACAGCCGATACCTATCAGGTCGATCAAGGTGGATTGATCTCGCAAGGAATCAATCTGGCGACCGAAGGCAGCACGCTCTATATCGGCTCTGGAACCTTCTACGAGCGTTTGACCCTCGGCAAGTCACTAACTCTAGACGGTACCGGTTCGACCATCATCAACGGCCAAAATGCCGGCACAGTGATCAAGGTCAATTCCGGGGCATATGTAACCCTAAAAGACCTGCAGGTGACGGGCGGCTACAACACAGGTGAGAACGCCGGAGGCATAACAAATGATGGCGTTTTGACTCTGGAGAATACATTGATCTCGGGCAACAATGCAGGTCGCGGAGGCGGAATTGTAAATCATGGGACTCTGACTATGAACTCAGGAACCAACATAGCTGGAAATTCTGCATCAGAAGGCGCTGGGATTTATAGCGGGTCGGGCACTGTTACCATGAACACGGGATCAACAATATCCGGAAATGGAAATCTCGTCAATACGAATTACGGCGGCGGAATTTTCATCAGTAATACTAACTTCATCATGAACGGTGGAAGCATCACAGGAAACTCTGCGAATAATGGCGGCGGATTGGTGGTATACGAAGTTGGAGCCAACGCCTACCTATACGGTGGTTCGATAAGCGGAAACACAAATTCCGGGGCGTATCCTTCCAGTAATGATATCAGCATATTGTCCGGCGGCCACGTATGGTGATGTTGTCTCCTGAAATCAACTGCTGGACACCGTGCTCAGCGATATCGCATAAATGAGGCACATTTGGCCCCGACTCGGGCCGAAGTCCCGGCCCCCGCGAGCATGGCCGGGGCGGCCTGCCTTTATGGAACCGTGGGGCAAAGCTGTGAAGATCGAGAGCCGAAAAGATGGGAGGTAGCGAAAGAGAAGGATAAGCTCAGAAAATCGTATGCTTACTCTCCGGGCAATTGTCCCGGAGAGATAAATCCAATAACACCACAATTGATAGTTTGAGCTCGATCACATCTTATATTGAAGCAAGGCATTTTTCCAATATTTATGCACAATTCATTATAAATATGTGATAAAGTATTTATATTCGTGCAAAGCTTCCACAAATCGCTTGATATATGCTATTTTCAGTTGATGAAAGCAGGATGAAAAGGAACCTGCACTGAATAAAAATTTGGTACCAATAGCCGAATTAGCTTCAAATGGGCTCACGGGAACAGGCAGCGCGAGAAAACCTGAAACGAATTTATTGATGCGAATTATGGTAAACTAAACACATACTATTTATTAATGAAAGTTCACTATACTACAATGAAGATGTTTTCAATTTTTCCGTGGGGAGGTCAATGTTGCATGAAAAGACTGGTAGGCGCGCCGAAGGGATGTGGTAATATTGTCAATTAGCCGCACGATTCTTTTATGCATATGTGTGACTTTATCGAGTCTTGGGGCATACGCTTCCGATGAGGTTAAAACCAATGATGTTCATAATCAGGCCAATCTAAGCTATCAAATTCTAACCGGCACTGATTTGGGTGGTGCTTATTTGAGCTACTCCTACTTGTCTTACACAAATCTTGCCGATTCCAACCTTTCGCGTGCTCTGGTGAAGTCTTCCCTGCTCGTAGGCACGAACTTAAGTCGTGCGAAACTGAGAGAAACGGTCCTATCTGGATCCGAATTGATCGATTCTAAATTGATCGAATCTGATCTATCATATGCAGACCTGACAAGGGCATATGTATATCAAGCGCACCTAAATAAGTCTACTCTGGTCGGAACAGTCCTGATCGGAACGGAAATTGTTGACTCGGATCTTTCCTTTGCTTCATTAACCAAAGCATATCTAAATCGCTCCAAATTGTCTCACGTAAATTTTGCAAATTCCAATCTTTCGCGCGCTATGCTGATTTCATCCCAATTATTAGGCACGAACTTAAGTCGTGCGAATCTGAAAGAAACGAACCTATCCAGAGCTGAACTGATCGATTCTAAATTGATCGAATCCGATCTATCATATGCAGACCTGACAAGGGCATATGTATATAAAGCGCACCTAAATAAGTCTACTTTGATCGAAACCGCTCTGGTCGGAGCGGAGATCATCGATTCGGATCTTGGCTTTGTCACATTATGCGGCGCGGATCTCAGAAGATGCTATATTTCCAATTCGACGCTCCTTGGAGCAAACCTTAGCAAAGCAAATCTATCTCTTGCAGTAATCAGAAGCTCAAATCTATCAAGAACCGATTTGAGCAGAGCAAATCTTAAGGAGGCTAAACTGTCCCAAATCAATATGATCGACTCAAATCTCAAGGGTGCGGACCTCACTGGCATGACACTGGAGGATGTAGACCTGAAAGGTGCGGACCTCACAGGGGCAAGGCTTGCAAATGCCAACATGAACGGCATCGACATGAGTGGCTCATACCTAGTGGATGCGAATATGCAAGGCGCACGGCTGAATTATGCAAACTTGAGTGGTAGCTATCTTTACAATGGTGTATTTACCAGAGCCGAGCTCTCCGGGGCTGACCTCAGTGGAGCGGATCTTAGCGGTTCCGACTTCGCCAGAACCCGCATGATGTGGGCGGACCTCAGAGGAGCTAATCTGATTGATGCCAACCTCGACTATTCCGATCTTACTGGAGCCAATCTGACCGGAGCGAGGCTGCAAAGAGCAAGTTTCGCGAATACTGTCCTAGAAAGGGCCAACCTCTGCCAGACGGACCTGAAAGGTGCCGAATTGAACGATATGAAGTTCGATGGAACATATATGCGCCAGGCCGATCTCAGGATGAATTCCTTACGCGGCACAGATATCATGAATGCCGATTTGAGTGAGGCAAATCTCCAGGGCGTAACCCTTGACGAGTGCAAACTGAAGCACGTGAATTTGACAGGCGCGGATCTCACGGGAGCAAACCTAAAAAATGTAGACATGTTGGATGTCAATTTAGCGGGCGCGAATCTGATGAGGATCAAATGCGATAGCTACACCCTGGAACAAATTGCTGCGGGCAGTGCAAACGGGGATATAAATCTCGATGGTGCAATCCTGAGTGACGATCTGAAGGCAAGGATTGCGCCCAAATGAGGGCTTTCCAGGCGAGCCAGTGGGTGAATATGCCGGAAGACGCATCCACATCGACGACAATCACCGCAACTGAGACTGCGTTCAAACCATGCACAACAATTCTTGGAGAAATGTCGGCACCCTTGCAGGTATGGTTATCCGGAACCTGAGCAAAACCAAGAAACACATCAATCTTTTTGGTATTCGTCTCCTCAGCGTGAGCGTCTTAACAAAAAACCAGAAGTCATATGCTTATTCGAGTTCCTTTACTCGCCGCTCGACCCCTTAGCATCTTGCTTTACGCTCTCTTCGGCCCGAGGACTTTCCTGAGCAATCCTCCGCCGGAATTCTTCCGAGGCACGGGGCTTCTCGCCGCCGCTCCGCCTGCACTCGTGGGGGCAGCGGGCCTTTTATCCGGGCCTCTCGCGGCCCTGGGCGGCGCTGCCGCGCCTGCCTTCACCTTGGCCACGATCTCGGTGCTCACGCCTCCGTGCCGGGACTTCCTGGGCCGGATACTCACGGTTATGGGCCGCTCGATCTCGTTGCTCACGATCATGGCCACTCCGGCGGGAAGCCTTTTGATCTCCTCTTCCAATTCGCCCGTCATGCCCTCCAGGCCCTTGCTCAGAGCCTTGAGGTCGTTAGGGTTAGTGACGCGCATGATGATCTGGGTGTTGCACTGGGAGATGACGTTCTTGTCCACCCGCGCCGGCCTCTGGCTGATGACCATCAGGCCCAGGCCGAACTTGCGCCCCTCGGCAGCGATGGTCCGCACGATGCTGGTGCTGGCCGCGTTTCCCGTGCCCCGCTCCGGGATGTAGTTGTGCGCCTCTTCCACCACTACCATACCGGGCGAGATCAGCCTGCGTTTCCTGGCCTCGAAGACGTCCGTGAGCAAGCGCGAGACGATCATGGCCTGTAGCTCAGGCAGGATGCCGGTCATGTCAATGACGGAAGCCCTGCCGGGCCGCAGCAACTCTTCCGTGGGGGTGGCCGAGCCTGAGAACAGCCCCAGCTCCAAAAGGGATTCCAACTGGCCTACCAGGTTCCACTTCACCTTGGAGTTGCTCCTCACAACCTGCTCGATTACGTCTTCCAAAGTGTACGCATCGGTCTCCGCTCGCAGGGCGCTGATGGCCTCGTATAGCAGCCCCAACTGTCCGCTGCTGGCGCTCTCATGGGGAATCATCTTGGCCACCTCGCGGGCGGACAGGTTCAGACCATTGAAGCGGAAGGGGCGGTCAGCTCGCTGGTTCATGGCCATCTCGCCGGGAGTGTAAACCACGACGTCGTAGCCCCTCGGCTTGATCTTGTACTTGGCGAAGTCGCCCTCTTTGTTGGGCTCCTTCATGGAAGCATACTCGCCGTGGGGATCGATGACCAGCAATGCGACCTTGCGATCCAGCAGCTCTTCCAAAATCACGGCGGCGGTATAGGATTTACCGGATCCGGTCTTTGCCAGAACGCTGCAATGCTTCTGAACAAGGGTGTTGGCATCCAGCTCCACGCGAATGTCATAGCCGCGTAGCATTCCAATGTACATGTCGCCCTTGGCCAGGCCGAGCGTGGCCTTGATCAGCTTCTCATCCGCAATAAAAACTGAATCGCCGGGTCTTGCCGGGCTGGTGGGCAGATGCAGTTTGCCGTTGCTGCCGACGCCGATAACCCTCGCCTCGGCGATCATCGTCTCGTGGCTATCGTAATTGCGGGCGGCATCGTTTTGCTGGTTTACGCTGTAGGCAGAGTTGGACCTCTTCACATCCTCAACCTGGGCCAGGATCCATTCATTTCCTTCCGCCTTGGCCTTGATGTAGGTGCCACGCCCGACCTGCTTATTTATCAAGAACTTGAATGCAAGAGGATTGGTCTCGCCGACAATGGTTCCAACCGATCCTTTAACCATGGATATCAAAGACAATCACCGCTAGGGCAAGGCATTAACTACTCCCTTCATCCTTTTTATTTTTCTCTGAATAAAAACCCATCGGGACGCAAATCCAATTATATAACGATTTTATAGCTCCATTCTTGATTTTCTTGAGCTTTTTGGGCCATCCTGTGTTCGTATATTATTCACGTATTTTGCTCATTTTGATAGCTTTAATAATATTTCATCTGCTTCTTCATGGCGTACCCGTAGGCCAGCCCCACCAGTACACCGGCAATGTGAGCCATGTGAGCGATATTGTCCGCTGACCCCATAGACACGAAATCCACCAGAGCAAACAGTACCACCGCCATCCTGATGCTAAGCGGTATCACAAAGAATACCAGCACCCTGATTTCCGGCGCAATGATGGCCAGGCACCCCATAACGCCATAAAGAGCACCGCTCGCGCCCACCAGGCCGGCGGGCGAGATGAGCATCTGGGCTAGAGCCGCCACAATTCCGGAGAGAAGATAGATCTGCAGGAATTTGGCCTCGCCGACCCTGCGCTCCAATTCCATGCCAAAGAAGAATAGGAAGAGCATATTCAAGAATAGGTGGTCGAAGGAGGCATGCACGAACATGTGCGTAATGATGGTCCAGGGCTGCTGCATGAGATTTGCAGGGTTGAGCGCCAGATAGCCGTAGACAAATCCTGGAAAGACTACGCTCAAGAGATAGACGACCACGCAGATCAGCAAAATGAGCCCGGAGCATGAGACGGGCAGGCCCGCAGGTATCCGATCTCGCCAGGTGCCGGTTTGCCAGGAGCTGGAATTGTCCCAATCCCCTCGATCCCTGAAATCGTCCCGATGACCAACCTGACTACAGAAAGGCCCGGATCGGGCAAAATGCTTGGCGGCACGAGCGCCAAAACCGCTCAAGCGGCCTTGCCAGTTCTGGCATTTACACAATGGCGAAATCAAGGTAACTCCCGATAACAGCATATGTTCCCATATCATAAAAGCCATTCGGCGAGCCGGGCCGCTTTAAGGATAAAATATTTGCCGCTGCTGCGCAACTACTCAACTAAATCCTGCTATGTGCCTGCAGAAACTTTTGCTGTCTAAAAAGCGACCCGGACCAGATCATAAATCCGAGAAGTCTTCAGGTGTTTCTCTTCGAATTGCCATCTAAATTCTCCGCATGACAAAAGAGAGCCTCAAAAAAATAGAGCAATAGCAAACCCATTTATCGGGCTTCCTTCGAAGTTTCAAATCTCACATCTTTGTTCCGGGGCTGAACCGCTTCATGAGCCTCTTCATATTCATCTTGCCCATGCCGCCCCTCATGCCTTTGATGGCTTTTTGCATGGCCTGATGGGACTTGAGCAGCTCCCGGACGAGGTCGGGCGAGGCTCCGCTGCCTCTGGATATGCGCTTGATGCGCGAGGCAGTGATGATCTTGGGGTCCTCGAGCTCGGCATTCGTCATGGAGTCCATAACAACGCGGTATTTGTCCAGCCGGTCTTTGGTCATCTGATATTCCTTATCAGACAGCTCCATGCCGAGGCCGCCCATGGGCAGCATCTGCATGATCTGCTTCAAGGGACCTAGCTTGTTCATGGCCTCCATCTGCTGGTACATGTCCTTGAGGGTGAACTTGCCCCGCATGAGGGAGTCGACGTCCACTTCCTGATTGGTCTGCACCTCCTGCGCCCTCTCAATAAGCGTTTTGATGTCGCCCATGCCGAGCAGACGGGAGATAAAGCGGTCCGCCTCGAACTTCTCCAGGTCCGCCGGTGTCTCGCCCACACCGATGAAGGCTACGGAGGTCTTGGTTTCGGCCACCGCGGAGAGAGCGCCGCCGCCTTTGGCCGTGCCGTCCAGTTTGGTGATGATGACGCCCGTTATCTGCACCGCCTCGTTGAAGGCCTTCGCTTGTTCCGATGCCTGCTGGCCGATGGCCGCATCCATCACCAGCAGCTTTTGATCGGCATTGACCACGGCGTGAATGTCCTTCATCTCCTGGATGAGGTCGCCCTCCAGGGCATGCCGTCCGGCAGTATCGACGATGCGCACGTCATAACGCTTGGTGGCCTCAAGACCGGCCTTGGCCACGGCTGGGGCGTCGGAGTTGCCCCTCTCGCCGTAAAAGAAGATGCCCTGCTTCTCGCAGAGAGCTTTTAGCTGATCGAAGGCTCCGGCGCGAAAAGTATCCGAGCAGATGACGGCGGTGCGCAGGCCCTTGCGCTGGAAGTAGGTGGCAAGCTTCGCCGCCGTGGTGGTCTTTCCCGAACCCTGCAAGCCCACCAGCATGATGTTCTGCTTCTTGAGGGGGATATCGGTCCCCTTGCCCACCAGGTTGATCAGCTCCTGATAGACGATGTTGATGACATGCTCGCGCGGATTCATTCCAGCAGCAGGTTTTTCATTGAGCGCCCGCTCTTTGATGGTGTTGGACAGCTGCATGACAAGCTTCACATTCACATCCGCCTGTAGGAGTGCACGCTGAATCTCCCGGACGGCATCGTCTACCAGAGCCTTATCGATCTTATTCGCCGACGCAATCTTCTTCAAGGCATTGCGCAGCGATCCGCCTAAATTGTCGAGGACCATATTGCTTCAGAACGATTTAGTGGCTCCGAAAACATATAAAAATGTTCCTTGAGAAGAGAAATGTGACCGGCTTCGCCAATTAATCTAACAATAATTTTTGGTAAGTCGCAGCAGGCACGCCAAATCCCACTGGACGGCCATCTACTATTCGCGATAATTGTCAGCGATTTTGCCGATTTTCAAGGATGTCTTGGCAATATCTTTTGATAATAATTTCCTGCAATTTATCGAAGAAATAGAATGGAGATACTAATCACAGGATACAATTTGTTAAAGCTATTGGTAAAATCTGCCTTAGCAGATGGTTGATCATCACCAAAAAGAAAAGCTTGCAGTCAGGAATTGCTAAGGGTGATTAGCACTTTGCCTGAAGGTTTGTTTAGGGTTTGGTTCAGGTTCGTTTGGGATTTGCTCAAAGTTTGCCGTTCAGTCTTTTGCCAGATAATCGTAAGCAAAGGCCGCAATCAATGCTCCCACTATCGGCCCCACAATGTAGATGGGGAAGAAATGCCACAGACTGTTCCCGGCCAGGATATAGTCACCCAGATACG
>RPOO01000047.1 GCA_003857025.1 Methanothrix sp. | reverse complement strand
TTATGCAGCGCGGCGTTGGCCTGGGGAATATTTCTGGCCAGGGCCAGCATCATGGCGATGGTGTGCTCGGCTGCGGAGATGGTATTGCCGCCCGGCGTGTTGAGCACGATGATGCCTTTCTTGGTAGCGGCTTCAACATCCACGTTATCGATGCCGACACCGGCCCTGCCGATGACCTTGAGCTTGTCTGCGGCATTAATGACATCTGCGGTTACCTTGGTTCCGCTGCGAATAACCAGAGCATCATATTCCTTGATCTTATTGATTAGCTCTTCAGGAGTAAGGTTGGTTATCACATCGACGTCTGCCCCCGTCTTCAACCTGCTTATTCCTTCCTCGGCCAATGAATCACTGACAAGAACCTTCATGAGAATTCCTTCTTCGGGGTTCAAAGATGTACAAGGATTTGATCCTTTCGTCGGAGACTACTCCCGCCAATGAAAAAGCATTGGGGCTTTGGCCAGCCTTCGAAGGGTGGTTGAACAAGATTCATGAGCCGACAATAGTGATCATCAGAGATCGAAACGTTCTGCCTCCACCGCGAGACAGCTTCCTGATGCCCGAAAGAATTCCGGGCGCACAAATAGGCAGGATTGAGGGTGCAGGGCATATCTTTGGATCAGCCATCCTGCAGAGCCTCTGTCGATTGTAGCAGATTTCCTCCGCTGATGAAGAGCATCCGACGAGTGGGTAGATCAAAGTGGTCGATCCGGGGCCAAAAGCGCTCCGGTTCGATGCTTTCGATGCTGCATCTCATAACCCTAAGCGAATGTGCTTTGTTTCCAAATACGCCTCAAGCCCCTGGTGTCCCAGTTCCCGGCCAAGGCCGCTCTGCTTCCAGCCGCCGAAAGGTGCCTGCATGTCTACCACGTTGTTGATATTGACGCCAACGCCTCCCGCTTCCAGCCGCTCCGACGCGTAGATAGCCGTCTTCAGGTCGTTCGTGAAGAGGTAGGCGGCAAGGCCATACTCCGAGTCGTTGGCAAGACGAATGGCTTCATCTAGCGTCTTGAATTTGCAGACAGGCGCCACCGGCCCGAAGGTCTCCTCACGCATGACTCTCATGCTGTGATCTGCTTTGCATAGGACCGTGGGCAAGAAGAAGAATCCCTTTTGGTAGCCATCGCCCTCCGGCTCACAGCCACCGAAGAGCAGCTGTGCTCCCTTTCCCAGAGCATCGGCTACATGCTCTTTGGTTCTGTCCCGCTGGGCGCGGCTGAACATGGGCCCCAGGTCTACATCCGGGTCCATGCCGTTGCCGATCTTGAAGCGGAGCGTCCGCTCCACCAGCTTTGCCGTGAACTCGTCGGCGATCTCTTCTGCAGCATAAACTCTGTTGACGCCGATGCAGACCTGGCCCATGTTGGAGAAAGCCCGTTGGGCGCAGGCGGCTGCGGCGGCATCAAGGTCTGCATCCTTGCAGACGATGAAGGGCGACTGGCCGCCCAGCTCCAGGGACACGCGCTTGATCTGGCCGGCGGCGTGAGCCATGATCCAGCGGCCCGTCTCCGTCTCTCCCGTGAAGGCGATCTTGCGGGAGATGGGATTTTCCACCAGCTCTGCGCCAACCTCGCTTCCTGGCCCGTGCACGACATTAGCCGCTCCCGCTGGCAGACCGGCATCGTGAACGGCTTTGACGAACTCTGTGGCCGCCAGCGGTGCAAGGCTGGGCGGCTTGGCCACGAACGTGCAGCCTGCGGCCAGAGCAGGAGCGACCTTCCAGGCCAGCAGATCGACGGGAAAGTTCCAGGGCGTGATGAGTGCCGCTACACCGATGGGCTGGCGCAAAACGATGCTGCGGCTCTGTGATGACGCGATCCACTCGCCGAAGTTCCTCTTTCCTTCCTCGGCAAAGAAATCGAGTGCATCCGCCGCTGACCGAACCTCACCTTTGGCATTCTTGAGCGGCTTGCCCTGCTCAAGCGTGATGAGCTGAGCAATCCGGTCGAGGCGCGAGCGCACCAGATCTGCTGCGGCGTGCAAGACTTCGCCACGCTTCTGACTGGACGTTCCGGACCAAACTGGAAAGGCATCTTTTGCCGCCTGCAAGGCCAGGGCGGCGTCTGGGCGCGAGCCCACGCAGACCTCGGCCACCGGGTCCTGGTTGGCGGGATTGTGGATGATCTCGACCTTGCCTGAGAGGGACGGAACCTCGACGCCGTTGATGAGCATGGGAGAGTGAAACATGTTAACCCCTTGAGATTGAGGATGATTGGTGGCAATATCGATATTTAGCTTTCTCTAAAATTGCGACCTTGCAGCCATATCACTGTATTCTTATCTGCTTAACCGATCTCAGAAACCTTATTAATACTTTGACGATGATATCATACGATGCAACTGGATAAAAAAACCGATATGGGAAAAACGAATGGGGATTTTTGGAATGGATCCATTTATTGAGACTGTGGAAAGCTGGCACGATTTCTATATGCTGGCAGGAACTGCCGCAGCAACTCTCATTGGGCTCATTTTTGTGGCCGTGTCCCTGCATATCGACGTTATCGCCACGGCAAAAAAGTCCAGCGACATCAGCGTCTTGGCAAGGCAGACATTTTCAAATTTTATATTCATACTTTCCTTTGCATTCATCTTCATGGTTCCATCCGATACGCCCTTTGGCATCGGAGCACCTCTTTTATTGCTGGGCCTGCTCGGCTTAGCGCAGACGGCACGGCTATACCGGAGCTTTGGATTTCATAGTGAATCCAAGGATAGGATCTTTGAAACCAGCAAGCTTTGGAAAGTGCTATTGCTTCCCAATACGATCTGTTTTCTGACTCTGATATACGTAGCCGTACAAGTCCTTCAAGGGCACGTAGGCAACCTGAGCTGGATGATTCTGGTAATAATCTTCCTGCTGATAACTGCCACCAAAAACACATGGGACATGATGCTGCGCGTAGCCGAGATCAAACAAAGCCGCAAGGTCCAAGAGGAAAATCTCAAGATCGACAAGCATGATGATCTTTAATGCGATAGAATTCCTTGAAGATGCACGCCCAGAACCTGATAATTGTTCATGGTATGTCTGGCTGCCATGTCAATGGTATCCGAGCCAAATGGACAAAATTGCGCATCTCATCTGCCTGAATCCCCAAATTCCGATACTCTTGGCTAGCATCATCCGGCTATTGCACGACATCTGGCCACGCAGGTTACACACTTACACACACTGCTTAGAAACCGGGATTAGTCCGTAAATCCCAGTTCCCTGGCTTTGGCAAAAGCAGCATTAGCTTCTGTTGTCTTGCCTAATGCTGCAAGAGCACGGCCTTTGATTTGCCAAACCCCTGTCAGATTTGGATCAAGCTCAATGGCTTTATCAAGAGCTTTGTCGGCGTCATCGTATTTTCCCTGGTTATAGAAAGCAAAGCCTTTGATGTTCCAGGTATTTGCGGCATTATAAGGATTCAGCCCGGTGGCCTTATCATAAGCCTTTAGAGCATCTTCGTATTTACCCTGGTCATAGAAAACCAGGCCTTTGCCAGTCCAAGCCTTGGCAAATTTGGGATCAAGCCTGATCGCCTCATCATAGGATTTGATGGCATCATCGTACTTGCCCAGCAAATAGAGAGCAAAGCCTTTGCCGGCCCAGGCCTTGGCAAATTTGGGATCAAGCCTGATCGCCTCATCATAGGATTTGATGGCATCATCGTACTGGCTCCGACGGCCAAAAACAGCACCCTTGCCCTTCCAAGGAAGAGCCAATTTAGAATCCAGCTCGATTGATTTATTATAACACTCCAAAGACTCATTGTAAAGGCTCAAATTAAAAAGAGCGCTTCCTCTATAGCTCCATGCCATTGCATACGACTGATTAAGTTTGATGGCCATATTGCAGGCCTCGATGGACTCATTGCATTTGCTTGAGTTAAGAAGCAAATCACTTTTGTTGCACCAATCTTGCGCCGTCTGCTGACCGGCTGAGCCAAAATCGAGCAGTGTCGCATTTAGCTCGGATTTTCCCGATGAGTCATTAACAGCCGCTACGCTATCGGCTCCGGCCAAGCTGGCCGAAAGAAGAACACAAAGAATTACAGCCCATATTATTGCCAAGCATTTCAATCAGACCAGCTCCGACTTAATTTTGTACAGTATATAATTATTTGTACTACGGAACGGATAAATGTTTTTCTCAAGAAATTGCCGGATTACTTCGCTTCAATGATTATCTAGTTGAGTATTTATATTCTGCAATATTTCTGCATTACATAATCACTCTCTAAAAATGGGCAGATCAGGTCGTTTTTCCTGACCGCAATTTTTCGAGATCGTTTTGCAGATCCGCGCTCATCTTGGCCCCGTCAAGTTTGGACGCAGCGAAAAACTGAAGCGCCATTAAATCGTACTTTATTCCCTGCAGGTTTGCTCCGCTAAAATCAGCGTTTTTAAAGGCCGACATGTCAAAGATAGCACCACTAAGATCCGCGCCTGAAAAGTTGGTGTTATTCATAAAAGTCTGGGTAAAATGGACATTCTTTAAGTCGGCGCCGCTGAAATCCGCATCCAAAAAGTTCAGCGAAATTATAAGGGACGATCTCAAGTTCGCCCTGCGCCACACAGTTCCCTCTAGTGTCATGCCATAAAGGTAAGATCCTGTGAGGTCCGCGCCCGATAGGTCTGCATCACTAAGAAATATGTTTTCCAGTCGAATATTGCTCAGTTCGGCATTTTTTAGAATTGCGCCGGTAAGGTCCGCGTAATCCAAGCTGACATCTTTCAGAGTGCAACCGGATAAATTAGCTCTCACCAAATATGCTCGGGTAAAGTCCGAACCTGTCAGCTCGGAATTACTCAGATTGGCTCCAAAAAATTCCGCTCTGGCTAACTGGCAATTTATAAGATTGCTGCCGCTCATATCCACCCAATTCAGTTTTGCGCCGATCATGTTGGTCCTGACCAGATACCCATGTTTCAGGACGGCAAGGCTAAGATCCGTTCCTAAAAGCCTAGCTCCATTCAAATTGGTGCCAGTCAGATTGCAGCCACCGAGCAAAGCATCACTAAGATCGGCTTTTTCAAGATTGCAATTCGAGAGATCGGAGTCTTCCAGGTGCGCTCCAGGCATACTGGCGCCCGTAAGATTGGCTTCGACAAGCTTAGTTTTGTGCATATAGGCAACCTCGAGGTTTGCACCGGATAGATTCGCTCCAGAAAGATCGGAACCAGCCAGTCCCGAAGCCACAAGATAGGAGCCGGATAGGTCCGCCATGCTGAGGTTTGTGCCGGTTAGGTTGGCAAAGGCTAAATAGGAATTGACTAACCGAGCGCCAATAAACTTTGCCCCATAACCGCGGCTCTCCGAAATATCCGCTTTTGTCAGATCCGCTTGGGATAGATCTGCACCGATTAGATTCGCCCCAACAAGGCTTGCCATTGTCAGGTTGGCCTTCACCAGAAACGAATTGTAAAGCGATGTACGCCTCAAATATGCACCCACAAGACTTGTCCTACTCAGATTGGAGTTGCCAAAATTCGTGGCAGTCAAGTTTGCATAATCCAATTTTGCTCCTGAAAAGTCAGTTTCGCCTAGCCTTGCTTGCTGCAGGTCTGATCCCGTGAGGTCCGCTCCGGTCAGGTTCGATCCTGTCAGGTCAGATCCTGCCAGATCGGCATGGCTGAGATCGGCAAAAGATAGATTACAGCCCATTATATCAGCGCCCTCCAAATATGCTCTGCTGAGGTTGGCTCTGAAAAGCCTGGCATTATTTAGAATTGTGCCGTTCATATGGGATCTGCTCAGATTGGCTAGTTCCAGGTTGGAACTCTGAAGATCAGACCGGGTTAAGTTAGCCCCAGTTAGATTCAGGCGACTCAGGTTCATATGACTGAGGTCTATACCATTTTTTATCGTCTGAACTATCGAGCCGGTTTTGTTCACCAGGTTAATGTTACCATTTTCTGAGCGGCTATCTGGAACTGATATACGATAGCCCTGCTGCTGACTATCTGATTCAGAGGCCCATATCTCAGGAGGTAGATGGATCGCGGCTGATCCAGTGGCAACTATTTCTGCATGCGATGCAGCATCCGATGCCGCATCTGATGTAATTTCATCAGATTCTAAAGATCCAGCAACAAGAAAAGCTACCAGAAGAAACCAGATAACGAATTTTAACCTATAGGCCTGCAAGCACATAATTTAAATCTCCTCATATTGGTTATGCGTAAGTTGCTCCACTATTCTATTTATTCCTCTTTATTTTAAAACTGCATTTCGGAAATTTCATTTATTGTGATATCATGGTCATATTAGCTAATCCGGGATATTTACCATTTGGTACCAAATTGTAGACTGTACCATTTATGCGGACTTCGACGTGGTCTTCCTTAGGAAATGCATCAAAATCATGTGTGGCTAAAAAGAATGCAAGATCCTCCGCGCCCATTCGTGGGTCCTCGATCTGAGAGATCAGCTTTATGAGTTCCGAATGATCGGCCGCAATTGAGGATAAAGCTGTAAAGGACAGAATGGTGAGAAGGACGAGAATTATAGCCAGAATGAGCGGATTCGCAATATTATAAAAACATGGTTTTCTTGTCATCGTTTATTCCCCAGGCAACTATTATCCCCAATCTCCATTATCATTGCTTACTATTTTTGCCGGCAACGGTTCAATTTGCATATACAAATTTGCAGATACAATATTGATATTTTGTCCTGAAAGTTTGTTGAAACGGCCTGCAGGTTTATGTGTTTAGAGTCAGGCTCGTCCTGATCTCAATTTTTCGAGATCTTTTTGCATGTCTGCACTCATTTTAGCGTTATCGAGTTTTGAACTCGCTATCATCGGAAGTATTAGACTATCATACTTTATTCCAACAAGATTTGCTCTACTCAGATCAACATTCACCAGTGCGGTCTGATTCAACTCTGCATTCCTCAAATCTGCCCCGGAAAGGTTTACATTTTGTAAGAACACCGCATTAAATTTTGCATTTCTTAGGTCTGCATCACTGAGGTCAATCTCTTTTAGAATCACCCAATTCAAGCTTGCGGATCTCATAGCAGCCCTATGCATAACAGTTCCCCTTAGATTCGTGGATTCCAGGCTACACTCGGATAGTTCCGCACCAGATAGGTTTGCCTTATCAAGATCTGCCTTATTGATCCGTACACCATAAAGATTGGCTTCAGACATATTTGCGCCGGTAAGATCTGAATGGTCTAATTTTGCGTTTCTCAGATTAGACCCATGCAGGTTGGCTCTTGGTAGATATGCCCTGGTAAAGTCGGAATCGCTAAGATCGGAATGGCTCAGGTCGGCACCAAATAGCTCTGCTCTGGTGAATTGACAACGCTTGAGAATGCTGCCACTGAGATTCGCCCAATTAAGTCTGGCGCCTATCAGGTTTGCTTCGCTCAGATCCGTACCTCGCATGACCGCAAGACTTAGATCAGTTCCAAGGAGCCTGGCCCCATCCATTTTTGCGCCGGTAAGATTTGCTCCACTGATAAAGGCACCAGTAAGATCGGCCTGTTCAAGATCTGAATTCGATAGATCCGAATTCTGCAAATGCGCTCTGGCTAAAATTGCACCTGTCAGCTTGGCATCAACAAGTCTGGCCCTATCCATAAAGGCATTTTCAAGGTTCGCTCCTGTTAGATTCGCTTTGAAAAGATCGGAGTCATCCAGATGCGAAGCCACGAGATATGCTCCAGATAGGTTCGCCATACTTAGGTTCGTGCGGGTCAAGTTGGCAGAACCCAATTTTGATTTGACCAGTCTTGAGCCAAGGAAATTCGCACCAGAACAGCGCGACTCGGAGATATCCGCACCGGAGAGGTCTGAATTGGATGCGGTGACATTAATCAGGTTCACCCCTATCAAGGTCGCTTCGGTCAGATTGGAGCCATTCATTTGGGAATTCTGGAATGTGGAACGATCCATGAATGCCCTTATGAAGCTGGCTCCGCTCAGGTTTGCACTGCTCATTTTCACGGCCCATAAGCTGGCTCCATTCAGTTTGGTGCAAACCAGAGTCGAATTATCCAAAAATGATTGATCCAAAATGGAAAAAGAAAGATCTGCACCATTCAGATTTGAGCCCATTAAGTAGTTGGTCGGCAGGTAGGCACCTGTTAGATTCGCTTTGGTCAGATTTGAACCGAATAAATTACAGGCCGGCATGAAGGCACCTCGGAGATCGGCCAGAGAGAGATCGGAGCCATGAAGATCCGCTTCTACCATGATTGCTCCGCTGAGATTTGTTCCTGCAAGATTGGCATCGAAGAGACCGGATTGGCTCAAATAGGATCGACTAAGATTCGTACCGCGAAGAACTGATCCTTGTAGCTCGGACTGATTTAAATTGGCTCCCGATAAGTTCATGCCACTCAGGTTACTGCCAATAAGCTGAGCATGATCATTGAACTTCAGGCTAAAATTCGTATCTTGAGGTAGTTGGGTGTTGAGTAGAACTTGTTTGGAAGGGTTATCTTCGATTGCATTTGAGGCAGCAGATAGAAAAAAGAAAAGCAAGAACACTCCAAAAGTTAATTGAATCACAGAAACACCCATAATAGACTATACGCACTCATACTATAAATTAAATTTCTATGAAGAAGAAGGCGATAGCGTAGCCGAGAGAACAAGAAAGGCTAAACGGCGCGGTACATTCATGCAATAGTCAACGCCAGGAGGACAGAAATAGCCTTAACACTCTCGCGCTCGAAAAGACACAACCTCCCAAGAAGCCGGAATTAACCGGAGAGGACGAGCCGAGAGATGGGCAGACACCTCCCGGTTGGCTGGCCGCAGCTGTAGAGCCTATTTGC
This sequence comes from Methanothrix sp., assembly GCA_003857025.1. GTDB lineage: Archaea > Halobacteriota > Methanosarcinia > Methanotrichales > Methanotrichaceae > Methanothrix. The sequence goes on along the minus strand of RPOO01000047.1, from coordinate 7,169 downwards.
CGCAAAAAAATGCTTCATCTCGAAGATAAATACAATGATACAATGGTACAATTTTGACCGATTCTAAGAAAATGGCCTTTACATGCCGTTCCAGGGAAAGAAGGGCAAAGGTAACGTTGCTCTGAAAAAGTATTTAGGCTTGGATGGCCAGGGAAGGAGTCGATGCAATCACGGAAACGAGGCACTGTACAATGGTAGCAGAGAACCTCTGGGTAATTTCATTCATAGGTAGGGACAGACCGGGGCTGATTCGCGATATATTGCAGGAACCGGCCCGACAGAATGTGAACATCGTGGACATGGACCAGAGGGTGATGCAGGGCATATTCGTTATGTCTGTGGTTGCGGATTTTAGCTCCGCCAAGGTCACGGCTTCGCAGCTGGAGGCAGCGCTGCGAGAGAGTGCGCCTGCTTTCGGCATCGAGATCAGTTTCCTTCCCCTGCAGCAGTATCGCGGCGCTCGCCGCTCCAAGAAAAGTATGCATGTGGTCACCATCCTGGCCACGGACCGGGTGGGCATCATCCGGGATGTGGCCGATATTGCCGCCGAGAACAAGATCAACATTGAGAAAGCCTCCGTTACGGCACGCGGCGACCTTATCTCCATCGAATTTCTCATGGACTTCGGAGACTACGATGTGGAGAGCTTCAAAGCCAAGCTGAAGAAGGACTGCGAATGCCGGGGCCTGGACGTATTCGTGCAGGAACAGGGGAGGTCTCGCAAGGAGAAGCGGCTCATCGTCTTCGATATGGACATGACCATCGTAGACTTTGAAATCATCAACAAGCTGGCCGGCTTCGTGGGAGTGGACGAGCAGGTAAAGGCCATCACGGAGAAGGCCATGAACGGCGAGATGGACTTCAAGGAATCGCTGCGCCAGAGGGTTCGGCTCATGAAGGGCACGAGCGCGAGCACATTGGAAGAGATCGCCAGCGATCTGCAGCTCACGCCCGGTTCCGAGGAGCTTCTCCACCACCTCAAACATGTCGGGTACAAGATCGCGCTCATCAGCGGCGGTTTCACCTACTTCACGGATGTCCTCAAGGAGCGGCTGGGCTTCGATTACACCTTTGCCAACGAGCTTGAGATCGAGAATGGAGTCCTGACCGGCGAGATCAAGGGCGATATCATCGATGCCGAGGCCAAGGGGCGCATCATCTATCGCCTGGCAGAACTGGAGAAGATCAGCCCGGACAACATCGTGGCCGTGGGCGACGGGGCCAACGACTGCCTCATGATCAAGAATGCCGGGCTTGGTGTGGCCTTCAACGCCAAGGAGATATTAAAAAAGGTCTCGGACGGAACTCTGTCCCGCGAAAATCTCCTGGGGCTGCTCAATGTGCTGGGGCTGGCCGAGAAAGAGAAGGAGATGCTCTGAAGCGCGGAAAGGCCAATGACTACCTCTGCATCATTTTGAAATGGCAACGATCCATTTTGAACCATTTTTTAATTGACAGCCTCGGATGAGCGATCAATGATCTTGAGAGAAATGGCACCGCAGGATGCTGCGATCATCCGAAGCTGGCCGACTTATCCTGATGAGTTCAAAGATCTCGACTATGCCCTGCGTGAGGCTGGGTGGATAAGCGAGTATCTCGGCAAAAAAGGGACGAAGGTTTATGTCGCTCTGGATAACGATGTTCTGGATAGCGTTATCATCGGCTTTACGATTCTATCAATAGACGGCACTGAAGGAAATAGCGGCAGTGCAGAGTTCAGGATCGCGGTAAATCCGAACATGCTGGGCCAGGGAGCAGGCGAGAGGCTCGCCAAAATGACGATTGAGAAAGGATTTGAAGAACTTGGCCTCGGCCTTCAGAAGATCTATCTTATCGTCCGCAAGAACAATCCGCGCGCCAGAAGGCTCTATGAGCGTTGCGGTTTTAATGAAACCGGAGAATGCCGCAAAGTGGTCAATGGGATCGACGTAGATTTTTTTAAAATGGAATTGGATACGGCAAATTGGAAGAATGAATTGAAATTGGAAAAGATGAAATGCTTTGGACAAAAGAGACGAGACAATGAAAAAGACGAATGAAGCGTTGCTGGTCATCGATGTGCAGAATGAATACTTCACAGGGCACCTTCCCATAACCTTTCCCAAAGGCAGTCTTGAAAACATTTTGAAGGCGATGGACTTTTCCGCCCGCGCGGGAATGCCGGTGGCCGTCATCCAGCACAGCGCAGCCGCGGCCAGCTCGCCAACCTTCCGTAAAGATAGCGAGGAATGGAAGCTGCACCCGGAAATTGCGCGGAGAAAGCGCGACATTCTTATCGAAAAGAGCCTGCCCGGCAGCTTCACGGGAACGGGGCTGGAGAAATGGCTGCGGGAGGCGGGCGTGGAGCGCGTTGCTATTTGCGGCTACATGGCGCAGATGTGCTGCGATACGACGGCGCGCCAGGCCTTTCATCTGGGATTTCAGGTGGACTTTCTCTCCGATGCGATAGGCACGCTTGATGTGCAAAATAGTGCTGGGGCAATCCTGGCTGCTGACCTGCACCGAGCGGTGATGGTAACGCAGGCGATGAGGTTTTCCAGGGTGATGAAGACGGATGAATGGATCGAGACGATAGCGAGATGAGCGAGATGTTTTGGTGATATAAATCATATCTTAAGATCGGTCGATATGGTCGATCTTATCCGAGCAGTTTTTAGCGGATAAATCGTGTTGCCGATAGTGACCTCGTATGCCAAAAAAAGGTTTGCCGCTTTTTCAGGTTACCGTACATTCCGCATAAATACCAATGCCGTTGGTTAGGATGAGCCTGTCGCCGGGGGCAACGCCCGTCAAATACACAATCACTTGGTCATTTTGCTGGCTGATATCTCCATTAATCAGCAGAGTTAGCGGCAAACTGGCCACCGTGATCCTCCTATTTCCATCGATCTTTGCAATAGTCAGCATCCCAGCATCAAATCTTGATGTGCCTGTATTCGTGAGTATGACGCTGCCGGTATTTGCAGTCATGACTATATTCGGTGCAACAGAATCTGCATCACTTGCGGAAGCTCCGAATGCGCTCCCTGTATCAGTTCCTGCATCGGTTGGATTTGTGTCGGTCGGGTTTGTATTGGTTGGATTTGTGTCAGTTGGATTTGTATCGGTTGGATTTTGACCGGGGTCCGTATTTACAGGCACAGGAATCGTATCATCACCCGCTGCGGTGCATAATATCATCGTCATGATGGCAAATCCCAGTATAATACTAATACTTAATCTCATTTCTAAGCTCACCAACAGATCAAGTAATTTCATACTATTTAGGCATTTGTATCGGCTTTGCCAACTGGTTTTTGATTTTACAATTTAAAAAAAACTTAAAAGAAAATGCAAAAAACAAGTGCGAATGCGAAAAAGAAAAATTGCGGAAACGGCCAGAAAAAAATGGCTGAGTCGATTGCGTCGCGGTTGTCAATTCTCAATAATGCTCAATATATCTGCCCAAGTATCTTCAATCCGCATTCATCGGCAATGAGCTGATGCTTTTCCATAGCGTGCTTGGCTGCTCGCATCTTTAAAATCTGTATATACCTTTTCACGCCGCTCCTGCCTTCCATTAAGCCGAGTTCAATGGTTCCGTCAGCCAGAAAGCGCTCCGGACGATCGAGATCAAAGGATAACGGATTTCTTCGGAAATTGGGCATTTCCTGAATGAGAAATGATATCAGCTCTTCTTCCCGCAGATATGAGAAAAAATCATACATGCTCTTTCTTGGATCGGCTTTGTCTGAGATGGTGTAAAGTGCATTGAGAGAATCGAGAGCGAAGACAGCCAAATTGCCGTATTTTTCTTGATAATATTCGATAACGTCCTTCGTTGCCTCCAATAAATCGGGCTCCTGATCCATCCACTCCCGCCGCATGTCCCGGTAGTCGAATATATGCAGTTCGTCTCTTTTTTTAATCCCAAGTCCATCCATATTCTTCAGATGGCTCTCTTTGCTCTGCTCCAAGGTGACATAAAGTCCGTGCTCGCCGGAATTTCCCAAAATATCTGATATCAATCCAAACACAAGGGTAGACTTTAGGGTTCCCTCTGCACCTGTTACGAGAATCACCGAGCCGGGAATTATTTCGGCCTCCATCAGTTTCCCCAAGCCAAGAACAGCGCTCTCTTGCATTCAATTCACCTTTGAATGAGGAATGTCAGATGGTTTATTGATTTTATAAACTCATCTATATTTTTTTGAGCAATCTCTTTCCCTTTGAGAGTGAGACTGTATTTTTTTGACCTCATGTCACCTTTGCTGTACTCGGCATAAAGTATGCCTTCCTCTTCCAGGGAATATAAAACCGGATAGACTGTGCCCTGGCTCAAGAAAACATTGCATTTGAGAAAGATTTCTTTTATAATATCATAGCCACACATAGGCTTTTCCAAAAGCGAGGACATTATAAAAATCTCACGATTTGTCTTGATTATTTTATCGATGTATCTCTTGCAGTCGTATTCATCTGAATTGCCAATTTCGGGAACGTACTCGGCCATTTTTCTCATGCTAGGAGATTCATCCTCATTAACTTATGACATGGTAAACTATAAGAATATTTTCTCAAACTTGGTAGTAAGAAATCTTTTCCGCAGAAACAAAAATATGAAAACAACGTCTAAAGCCGTCTTGTCAATCTGTTACTTCGCCAGATTGTATGCGTCCCACGCACAGGCAATCCAGATGATCGGAACTGCAACGGCTCCTCCGATACCTGTGCTCAGCGTCAGGATACCAATTATTAGAATCGATCCCGCAAACCAGCCTATCGCTCTCCAAAAGTGGCCTGCATAAAACTGCCCCAAGCCCGCGATCAGAAGGGATAGAATTGCTGCAGTCTTCTTGCCCATTTCGGCAGCTACTTGGACGATTCGGATAAAAAGGCTTTCGATGCGATTCTTTTGAGATTCACAATTTAAAATTCAATATTTTAAAATTTAATATAAATCTCTGCAATCCCCGTCTCAGTCAAGCTTTATTTTTAAGCGCCATTCTGCAATGCATTATTTTGCAGAGCGTTTTTTGCATATCGCAATTTCTGAAAAGCTCCCTCCGGCTTGCGGGATGGAGAGCCTTTGATGGAAACCCTATGAATGAAGTAGCCGATTTTGAAAAATGGGAAGAAAACATAAATTAGGCCGCATCATTTGCCGCCTATTTAAAATCGATATCCAGAACGACGCGATATCGTGCTTTTCCTGCCAAGAGGTGAGCAATGGCATCGTTAATCTTTGACAGGGGGAAATGCTCCACGGTCGGCAGGATTTTATGCCGCGCTGCAAATTCGAGCATCTTCGCCATCATGACCGGCGAGCCGGTGGGCGAGCCTGTGACGGTGCGCTGAGACATAATAAGATCGAAGGCTGCAATTGGAATCGGCTCCAAAACTGCGCCCACAATATGTAATCGTCCGTTGGGCGCAAGCGTGCTGATGAATGCTTGCCAGTCGAGCGGCACATTCACGGTAACCAAAAGCAGATCAAGCTTCCCTGCCAGAGCGCGAATTGCATTTACGTCGACACTGGAGACCACATGATCCGCTCCAAGCTTCTTTGCCTCTTCCATTTTTGCCAGGCTGTGCGTAAAAGCTGTAACTTCACAGCCCCATGCCTTGGCAAACTTTATAGCCAGATGGCCCAGGCCGCCGATGCCTACGACGCCGACATGATCCGTTGGGGCGACATTGTTCAAAACCAGAGGAGCAAAGACCGTAATTCCGCCGCACATCAGCGGCCCGGCGCTGCTTGGATCGAGATTCTCAGGCAAAGGCAATACCCACTCCCATTGAGCGCGGATGCGTTCAGCAAAGCCGCCCTTGTGTCCGATTATCGTTGGGACGACTTTGGGGCATAGGTGGTGGTTTCCGGAGAGGCATTGCCGACAGTTCATGTCGCTCTCTGAGTTCCAACCGATCCCTACCCGCTCTCCGATTTTGAAACCCAATACAGCTTCCCCAAGAGCCACAATCCTGCCGACGACTTCATGGCCGGGAACAAGAGGATATTGAGACAGACCCCAATCGTTGTCGATCACGGATATGTCCGAGTGACAAAGGCCGCAGTATTCGACTTCAATCTCAATCTCATCGGGCTTTAAAAGACCCGGATCGAATTTGTAGGGGACGAGCTTTTCTTTGGGAGCCATCGCAGCCCAGGAATTGATTAAAGACATCTGATCACCTTTGGAAAATTGGCTGTTCAAATATTATTTGTAAAAATATTTAGCGGTTCTGATATTTGAAGGCATCATTCATTCCGGAATTTTTCAATACTTTCCAAGCATCTTGGCCAGACTGCCATGCATGGTATGGATGCTGAGGCCCTGGCCAAGGTACATCATCGGACATCTGCCGGCGATGAGGGGCATATGCAATTGCGCGCATTTCTCTTTTGCTTCGGGAGTGTCCGTCCTCCAATGCATCCAGCATTTCTTGATTCCTTTCTCTTTGAGGTCTCCAATTATCTCTGCCGGATTTGTCTTTGTCAGACCGATAACTGCATAATCCGCGCCGAGAGGTATTTCCGAGATATCTCGAAAGGCAGTGTCGTCCGGCTTTTCCGACATATCGACCACATAGACCTTCTTTCCTCTGGAGACCAACTCGTCAATAGTAAGCTTCATGGCCGGCTTCGTTTTATCGGTGACAACCACGAAAAGGTTGCCATTCCAGAATGATTCTTGGTCTAGCATATTCGTTATATCTTGCGTGTTCTTATCTTATAGCACTTATGCCGCCAAGAATGAACCATCATAGGCGACAGGATGAGAGGCTCCTGCCCGAAGGAAGCTAAACCAGGGCTAAAATGCCCGCACCCATATATTGCTTGACCAAATGGTATTGATCGAATAAAATAGAAGCCGGATTTCTCCGGCCTAATGGTCGATCAAACTCTAATCACAGTCGGACATGTGCAGTCAAAAACGCTCTTGGCGCTTGCGCCATAGCCCTTCTTATCAGACGGATACATAGTACTCCAGCCGCCCGAGCAACATGGCAGCCAGTCGTCAGCTTCCCTGCTGAGATCAAAGCGTGACTTCATGCGGATGTTTTTAGCGATGTCAAATACACCCACGAACCGCTCATCCCCGATGTTTGTTTCCTCATTGTCTTCGTCGACCTGATGCCACTTGAAGACGGCGATGCCCGTGCTGTGCGTCTGCAGCTTATACTGCGTA
>RPOO01000046.1 GCA_003857025.1 Methanothrix sp. | reverse complement strand
TGGAGCAGGCGGACCTCGTAGTGGCCCAGGTGAACGAGAACATGCCGCGCACCCACGGAGACGGATTCATAGACATAAAGGACATCGACTTCATCATTCCCCATGACGAGCCGCTGCTGGAGTATTCCGTCAAGGCTCCCAGCGATATTGTGCAGATGATCGGAAGATATGTGGCCCGCATCATCGAGGACGGCTCCACCATTCAGGTCGGCTACGGGCTGATCCCGGATGCCGTGGTCCCCAATCTCATGGAAAAGAGAAACCTGGGAGTGCATACCGAGCTTTTGAGCGATGGCATCGTCAAACTGATGAAAAAGGGCGTGGTCAACAACACCAAGAAGAGCCACAATCCCGGCAAGACCATTGCCTCCTTTTGCATGGGCAGCCGCGAGACCTACGATTTCCTGGACGAGAATCCTGCCATTGAGTTCAAGAGGATCGACTACACCAACAATCCGCTCGTCATCGCCAGGAACCACCTCATGACTGCCATCAACAGCGCTATGGAGATCGATCTCACCGGCCAGGCTACGGCTGAGTCCATCGGCGGAACGTTCTACAGCGGCATTGGCGGCCAGGCGGATTTCATGCGGGGAGCCGTGCTCGCACCGGGCGGCAAGACCATTCTGGCTCTGCCCTCCACTGCTCTGAACGACAGCGTATCACGCATCGTGCCGGTCCTGCAAGATGGAGCGGGCGTCACCATCACTCGCGGCGACGTGCAGTACGTTGTAACGGAATACGGAATCGCATTCCTGCATGGCAAGAACATTCGAGAGAGGGCTATGGACCTGATCGCCATCGCCCATCCCAAATTCCGGCCCTGGCTGATCGAGGCCGCCCGCAAGAGAACTCTGATTTACACGGATCAGGTCTTCATCCCCGGCGAGAAGGGCATGTATCCGGAGGAGCTGGAGACCTACAGGACTACCAGGAAAGGAATCAATATCCTCCTGCGACCTGTCAAGATCACGGATGAGCCCATGCTCAAAGACTTCTTTTATGCCCTCTCCGAGGACAGCATGTACAAGCGCTTCTTCTCCGTTAGAAAGGACATGCCTCACCACAGGCTGCAGGATTTCGTGGCCATAGACTGGACGCGAAAGATGGAGATCCTGGCTGTGCTTCCCGGAAAGGATAAGGAGACCATCGTCGGCCTCGGGCAGTATGAACTGAATCCGGAAATGCACATGGCAGAAGCGGCGCTGGTGGTGAGAGACACATGTCAGGGGCAGGGCGTGGGCACGGAGCTGCTCGCTTACTTGATTTATCTGGCCCGCAGGCAGGGCCTGCTCGGCTTCACAGCCGAGGTCTTGGCGGAGAACAAATCCATGATTCGTCTCTTCGAGGCGATGGGATTTGAAACAGAAAAGCGGCATGAAGAAGGCGTTTACGAGATGCGCATGTGGTTTCGGCGCGTCAGCGGGGAGGATGGATTGGCATGAGGCGGCTCATAGTAATCAGGATTGTTCACGCGCCCTCCGATATGGGCTCGGCCAGCACTGGTCTCGAGAAGAGCGGCATCTCTGCGTTGGGGAAACAGGCCTGGGAAGAGAACCAAAAGAAAATCGAGCATTTCTGGCAGGATCTGGAGACCGAAGTGGACGGCCTCGACCTGGATATGAAAAAGCTGCACATTTACCAGGACGGCCTGCCCTGTGCAGGAGAACTGGGCGAGCGGATCGTCCGAGAAACCGCAGCCAAAGGCAGCCGCAACTACCAGATTGTGCAAAAGCTCATGGACAGGGGAGCTAGAATCGAGGCCACGGAGAGCGTGCAGCTCCTGCGCCAGGAATACGGGTTCATAAAGGCATTCCTGGATGCCAATACACCGGAGATGCGAGCCGCGGCGGAATCCGAATACAGCCAGGTTAAGGACAAGCTACTGGAAGAGCGAGATGCGTTCATCGCCGCGTCCATCGACTCCACGTTAAAGGATGGCGAGACCGGATTGCTCTTCATTGGAGCTGCCCATCATGTTCAGCCCAAGATCCCAAAAGATATCGAGGTTAAATGCTTGGATTGAATCAAATGAAACAGACCTCGAATCAAATGAAACAAGAGATAGATAAAAAGGAGATTGAGCAGTAGGAACGAGAGATAGAATCAAACGAAACAGAATACTAGACTTCCGCAGTCATTGCGACTGCTAAAACGGGAGACGCCCTTTCCATCGCCTCTTCCAACTCATCCATCTCCGAAAGATAAATCCGGGCCGAGCCGCCAGAAAACACCAGCTCAAGCTCTTGTCTCTGCATTGTAAGCGATGGCACTCTCTTCTTGCAGATATCGTTCAGATCGGCCTCAAAGACGACCTCTCCGGGAGACCTCAGCCATAAAAGCAAGCGGCTGCTGGTGACATTCCAGACGCCCGGCACCCAGCGCCTGATGATGCCCTGCTCTTGCCAGAGGTAGCCGAATGCCTTGAAGGTGACCACCTCATCCTGGCGGAGCGGAATTTTCGCTTCCTGGCGGGCATACCATTCTCTGCTGCTCTTGTCCCATGCTTCCATCATGCCGTATTCCAGCATCGTTTCCATGCTGGCCAAAGCTGCCCGCAAATTGAGGCCGATGAGAGGAATTCCGGCCACGGATATGATCAGATCGGCATTGAGGACTGCGCCCCGATCAAGCAATCTATCCAGAACCTCGACCAGACTGCTTTCGCGCTCCGGTTTCATAAAGACGGCCTCATATCAATTGCAGCATTGGAGACCATTTCACTTCGCCTCAATTTTGCCTCGATCCTCGCCTTGTCAGTTGACCGTCTTTGCTCTCGCAGCTCATGCCAGCCCCTGGAAATCGACAAAGCTGAACGGTGCCCAGGGGCCAGTGAACCTGACACGAAAGCCCTGCAGGGAATTAATGCCTTCCAGGACCTCGCCTAGCCTATCAACATTATCCTTACGAACAAGGCAGGAATAAGAGGCCATAAGCTTCATGTCACGAAAGTTCTCAGGAATCCAGGAAGGCCGATCGTTCACCACCAATTTGTCGGCATGCTCCTTTATTTGGAGCAGAAACTCCTCTGCCAGGAGGCGTGACTCAGCCTCTAAATCACGCTTTATTATTTGATTCAGCTTCTTTGAGAGAAGATAGGCTTTTCCTTTGCTCTCATTCTCGATCCTGTTTTGCATGTCGTTAAGATCCAAGTTGGCCATCAGGATTTTTGCTTTAAGGAATTCATAATCATAAAAGATTTGGACGGTGTATTCAGCTTTGCCGAGCAACGCGTCCAGCTGCTTCCAAAGCCGATCATAATTTCTGCCCAGCCACTGCTCGATTTGAGAGTCTCCTTCCCGCAAGATCACGTCAAAAGAAAAGGGGAGAATCGATTCGTATTTCTTCATGGCCTGATCGATCACGTAGCTATGCTCCAGAACCCAGCCTTCCGCTTTTCTCGGATCTTTGCTGTCATAGGGCACAGGCTGACAGGTGTGGACAATGGCTGCAATATCTTTGTATGGAATTGTGTAGACTGCTTGCCGCTCGATGCCTATGTTGCCGAGATGCTCCTGACCACAGGAGGGGGAATTGACAATGCAGTAAAGATATCTGGCCTCATCGGACGCTTTGTCGGACGCCTTATCGGACACATCATTTGGCACTTTATCAAACAATTTATCGAAAGCTTCATTCGGCATCATTTCAAGTCTCCTCTGCCCATCTCTCAGGATTAACGAATTTGTCCAGCAGATCGTCCGCCACCTGGTCAAGGCCATTGCGAACCGAGAGCACGGCATCCTCGATGTTGTTGTCTGTTTTGATCTTCTCCAGAGCCTCGGAAAGCTCGCAAAGCGACTCTCCCAGGCGCTCTATTTCCGCATCGTTGAGGCTGCCTCCCTCGATCCGTTTTATCGCCTGGCGCTCCAGCAGCTCCTGGATGATCTCCACCAGAGCCACAACCAAGCCCAACAGGCCATCTTTCAGGTTTTTTTCGTCCAGATTGATAGCCATTTTACTAATCCTCTTTTACAGTTTCTCTACAATCCTATTATGAGTCTCTACCGTTTATCTCTTTCGTTTCTCTTGCAATTCCTTGCAATTCTCTATACTGCGCCACTAGTTCAGCTTAATCTGCAGGATGCCGTTCTTGTAGCTCTTTTCCTTGATCCCTTTTGCCGCAAAGGGCAAAGACACCTTCTTGTTGAAGCTACCGGCATCGATCTCCAGAAATTCGCCATCCAGGTTGATCTTAAGCTCTTCTTCCGAAACACCCGGCAGCTCGGCGATGACGGTCAGGCCGTCTTTTCCCTCCAGAATATCGACGATAGGCTCTCTAACAGGTGCGTCAGGCATACGAACGCTCTCCGTTCTATCTTTGCGAGGAGCCGCTCGCCCCGATCCATGCCCAAGGGGCCTGGTTGAGATGTGATAATCCACCACAGGTTTGCTGGACCATCCGACATCGATGCGGTGTTTTATCTCGGAATCCGTGTCGGCGATTCGCTGTCTGAACTCCGGCGAGGATGCTTCCAGAGCTTTGATGATGCCGCCGAGGCCCGGTATGAACTGGCCGACTACGTTTTCAACAATTCCCTGCACCTGGATTTCCGGCTCCGCTCTCCCCGCCTTGCCGGAACCCTTCTCCAACTCTCTAATCCGCTTTTCCAGTTCGGCTATCCGGTCGGCGTCCTGCTTTTCCTTTCCGGTATTGATCGCCTCGTTCTGACCGACATCATTGTTTTTATTATTTTTTTCCGGGTTGTTGATATCTTCTACCACTGTTATTCTCCCCCATAAGTCATCGATTTAATGCGAAGATCGATTCAATTCGAAGATCGGCTCAATCCAAAAGATTTGATTCGCTTCGAAGAATCAATCGTATTTTTCCGGCTGGGACCGGATCTCAGGCAAGCTCTGCAGAGGACTGGTCCATCCGCAAATCGGACAGCCGTCCTGCAATAGCCGTTTCTCATCCATGCGGTTGCCACACTCCGGGCAGTAGGCTTTGGGCTTGTCCAGTTCCTTCCAGCCGGGGGCATTCAGATTCGTGCCGGATGGAAGCTCAAGGCCGTACTTGGCAGCCGTCTCAAAGGATGCCAGAGTTGCCCGGATCTTGATGCCTAAAAGCTCCGTGCCCGCCACGGACACGGCGATATCGGCATTGATCACCAAACCTTTGTCCAGAATTCTCTCCACCACATCCGCCAGGTTCTGGCTCTTGGTGGGCGCCAGCATCGTCATCCTTTAAACCACCCTGCGCCGCTCTTTTGCCCTCTCCATCAATTTCTCACTCATTCCCGCACACATCCCTCACTCATCTCCTGTTGGCCATCTCAGCACGAATCCTTCTGCGATGGGCCAAGATCTTGGCTCGGTGTCTGAGCTTTTGCTCTCGCTGCGCCAGAGTTACCCTAGTCTTCTGCGTATGCCATCTCGCTCGAATCTTGCGATTGTTCTCTTTCGAGGCATCATTCCAGGATCTCTTCACTGCCTGCAGCTGGGGCCTGACTTCATCCCGGATTCGTCTCTTGTGGGCTGTAACTACGGCATGCTGGCGTCTTCTGTTATCCAATATCTTCTGGCTCAAAATCGGCATTAATTCAAGCCTCCCGTCCGCTGCACGTCCTGCAGATCTCCGAAATTTGTTAGCATCATCCTCATTCCAATCCTATCCGAACAGTGCAAGTGAAGACGGCCCGCGTGGAGAATGGACCCTCAATGGACCCGGAGACGGTTTTGGTGCGCTCATTTGCATTCTCCATATCTGCCAGAAGGACTAGGAAACTCCCAATATCCTTGCAAGAATGACTATTCGATTCGTTCTCCTTGCCGACCATCATCTCATCCACCCATTAGCCGCAATTCTAATCGGTCACAGATTTGATCTATCCCAGTATATCTGTTCTCGATCCCAGATTCATCTCATCCGCTTTCAAGGCCAGATCGAGCTTATGCATCAGATCCGCATTCTTCGCTTCGTACTCCGGGCGGGTCATCTCTCCAAACTCATAGAGCAATCTGGTCTCTTTTATCTGGTTCTTGATCTTTTCCGGGTTGTAGAGCCCTTTGTAAGCAAACTTCTGCAGCTGCTCTAAGGTCCAGATCATGTCCAGTCCCGGCAGAGATATGCCGATGGATCGAAGCAGGAGATCGTCGATGAAGAACATCTAGCGAAAACCCCTTCTCTTGCCGCCCAGGATGTGAATGTCCACAAAGTTGTAAGCCGGCCAGGGACCGGAATACTGAACCTTCAGGTGGTCGTATTTGCCGGTCAGCTTGCCCACTTGCTCTGAGAATTCGTCGATATTCGATTTGTCCACGAGAAATGCGGCATTGAGAACCAGCCGGTCGCTGAAAAGCTTGAGCTTCTTCCAGTCCGCTGAAAGTGCTAGAAGATTCTGGACGAACTCGGAGCTGCACTCCTGCCTCTTTGCGCCGTCCCAATCTTCGTGATCTTTTGGAAGAAAAACCTTGATTCCCAGCTCCACTTTGTCGTCCACGACATCCAACGCCTTTTGCATGGCCTGGTAGCCGGCACCCATAGCGATCTGCAGCAGCTTCCGGCTCTTGAAGGCCATGCCGTAGGCTACGGGAATCACGCTGTACTCCTTCATTATATTCTCCACTACCTTCCTGTGAACCTCTACTTCCACCTCGTTCACAGCGTAATTCCTGAAGGCCACATCGCTAACTACCGGCGCAAGGTCCCGATATTCCAGGCTGTAAACCTCACCTGCCTCAAATCCATTCTCACCGAAGCTCTTCTGCTCTTGGGGAGCACGGATGACACAGTAGACATATTTCGCAGAGGATTCCGGAATCTGTCGATGCGCTTCCTGTGGATGGCCTTCCTGAAGAAGTCCTTCCTGGCAGTGTGCATCCTGACGTTGAGCCCTTACGATCCTGCGCACTGCACTTACACCTCTTCCTCAACCATCTCCATGTCCGACCTGCGGCGCAGCATGATTCTCTTGTAGCCGAGAAGCTCTCCCTCCTCATCGAACTTCATCTCGTAACGTCCTAAAATGTCCTGGGTGTCCGGAATGGACTTTCTCTCCAGCACCTCTACCTCGGCCAGCCACCCTTCGGACTCCTTGTTCAGGCTCACCACGCCGTCCAGGTCTTTCTTGAGCAGTAGTTCCGCCGTCTCGCCTGCCTTCTCGCTGATTATTTGGATCTTGGGCTTACAAGTCATGCATTATCACCTCTCTTAGAAGACTGGGAAAAATAAATGGCCAGCCTTCCCTGCACGGGAACAATCTCAACTTCTCGTCCCACAAGATCTATTACACTCTCTTTTAATTTATAATTATTGACATCGTCGGTCAGATGATAATAGCGGAGGAAGGAGGCAAGGTTATGCCTCCTGGCCTTGGCTGCGTCTTTGCCAAGGATCTCCTCCTCGAAGGTGCCGTCCGGTTTTAATGAAAAATAGAATGTTGCTCCGACCTGCGTTCCATCGTTCGTTTTTGCAATGACGACCAGGACATCGGTCTCGTTGAATCTCAAGCCAGGAGGCTTCCTGGGAAAGATATCGCTGATCTTTTGAACCTTTGCCTGCTCGACCACTGCTTTCATCAGTTGAATTGATTGCATAGCGATCCTAAACGATCGATCCGTCGTCCCTAGATGTCCGGGCTGCGATATCCATAACCAGCTTCTTCTTCTCCACCATGTCGGCAGGGGAACTGGTCTTGCTGGCAATCACATCGATACACAGCTGCTCGAAATTGATCTTGGAGTCGCAGCTTGAAGCTTGCATTCCCTTGGCAATCATGATGCAAGCCCTTGTGCCGGGCTTCTGAGCATCGGGAAGCTTCTCTCGAATGGATCTGACCACCCGCACGATTCTCTCTGCATCCGTTCGAGCGATGCATGTGTGCTCCATCACGATGCCGACCTCGGTTTCAAAGCCGTAGTAGTCGGTGTAAATTCCAACCATGCGATCCAGAAGCGCATCCTGGGGCCTGTGAATTCCTGCATATTCGATGGAGTTGCTGGTGAGGATGGCCTTGAAATCGGGATGAACTTTGATGTACCTATCCTCGCCGAACTTGGTGGGAAGCTCTAAGATTCCTTCCTCAAAAACGGATAGCAGAACATTGTTTGAGGCGGGCTTGGTGCGGGAGAATTCGTTGTAGATCAGAGTGTAGCCGTATTTGCAGGCGAGAGACAGGGGATTGTCCACCCACTCGATCTTCATGGTGTCCTTGGTCTTGAAGACGTTGTGAATGTAATTGTCTCGAACGCTCTCGTTCTCCATCTGGGAGTAGCCGCCGATCAGATCGGATGTGCTTATGGATTCATCGCCATTTATCCAGACCACGGGGCGACCGAGAACTTTGGCCACATGGACGGCGAGGCTGGTCTTGCCGCAGCCGGTAGGCCCGATGAGGTGAACCGGATAACCGGCTTGCAGCCACAGGCTCAGCCTGCTCTCCATCTCTACTACCTCGGGCGTGCTGATGAAATGGTTTGACTCCGGTGTCAAGAAGGCTTCTTCGATGGCTCTGTGCCTTGCCTCTTCCGATATCAGCTCGTAGCTGCAGTCCATATTTACCGGGGACTTGATCTGCACCTGGATTTTGGGCTGCTTCAACCGCATGGAAGAGCTGTGTTCCATTTCGGTAGCCTTCTTCTCGGAAGCCGTCAGATGAACTGCCTCCCCCCTAACCCTTCTCGGATGTGTGACGGTGTACTGCATTTTCTAGCACCTTCGTGAAATTTGAATAATAATAATAAAAAATATCTACTAGGGATTCATCCGTAGTAGAAATCTCGAACGTAGTTCTTGAGATCCTGCTCTTGATACCTGTGGATCTCGTTTTGCAAGGACACGGCTGCGGAATTCATCCTTGAAACGGCTTGCCGGTTCTCATTGATCTGAGTGGCAAGGTCGCTTTGGAACTGGTTCAGACCATTCCGCAAATTCCTGCATCCAGAGTCTCGGATGTCCTTTCCAGCTTTCTGGAAAGCCTTAGACATCTTCTCTTGAGAGGCTTGCATCTCCCTGGCACCCGTGTGCATTCTCGCCACAGCATCATGATTTTCTTTGACCTGGGCATCCAGCGAGCGCTTGAATTCAGACTGGCCAAGCTCGAACCTATGCCTGCCGTCTTCCATCATCTTGCGCCCATCGGTCTGCATCTCTCGGGCCATCCAGTCGCAGGCGGAGTGAAACTCTTTGACTCCCTTGTTCATCCTGCGAATGCCGTCCTCTCGAATATCTCTGCCGGCCTTTTGTACTTCTGCAGCCTTGCTGTCGATAGCGGCGGACTTGGCCATAACGCCTTTGCCGCCTCTGACGACGCTCTTTGCCACAGACTTCGGCTTCTCGACCATCGGAGCCTCCTTAGGACTCACCGGAATGGATTTGGGCATATCTCTTTGCTTCTTGTTAGCATCCAAAATGGCATCGGCCAATTGGGACTTCGTTGTGCCCAGGTTCTCCACTCCAAGCTTAAGAGCCAGTTCTTCCAGCTCTCGCCGGGTATGTTTGGTCACCAGTTCGTCGTATGTCTCTGTCCTGGTGGCATCATAATCTTCCATGGCTCCTCCAAAAATAAGTTAAGGAGAGCCTGCCTTAAGCAGGAACTCCAGGGGTCGCGCCAATGGCTGCCTGCTCGATCTTGGCCATCTCCTCAGAGTAGTGGAGGTAGGTGTCGACCGATGCTACGACAACCCTGGATTCGACGGTGAGAATCTCGATACCGACCAGGCTGACCCTGGCCCAAACATCTACAACGACTCCCTTATCCAGAATTCTATCCAAAACCTCAGCGAGGCTTGATGCGTCAGGTGTTGCTGTTACCATTTTTTATCTCCTCCTTTATATAATATGTTCAGTTGTTTCAATTCCAAGTGTTTTCATGCCCGGCAAAACTTTTAAGCCGGAACCTTGGGGCTGGCACCGATGGCGGCTTGCTCGATCTTGGCCATCTCTTCAGAGTAGTGCAGGTAAGTGTCGACAGATGCTATGACAACTCTTGCCTCGATAGTCAGAATCTCGATGCCGACCAGGCTGACCCTGGCCCAAACATCTACAACGACTCCCTTATCCAGAATTCTATCCAAAACCTCAGCGAGGCTTGATGCGTCAGGTGTTGCTGTTACCATTTTTCCTCTCCTCCTTAAATTTTCATTATTTGTTTTGGTGTGGTTGAACGTAAATTTTCACTTAAGCTGGTATCTTGGGGCTGGCGCCAATGGCTGCCTGCTCGATCTTGGCCATCTCCTCAGAGTAGTGGAGATAAGTGTCGACCGATGCCACGACAACTCTTGACTCAACCGTTAGAATCTCAATACCAACCAGGCTGACCCTGGCCCAAACATCTACAACGACTCCCTTGTCAAGGATCCTATCCAGAACCTCAGCAAGGCTTGATGCATCCGGTGTTGCGGTTACCATTTCGTTTCACCTCCTTTTGATCTCATCCTGAGAATTACTCGAGGATCGTAAACTAAGCGAGATGAATCTAAACGGAAATCGGCTGATATCGCCATTCCGAACGATGCTGGCCAAATGCGGTTTTCTATGCCTCCGGCTAGTTCATCGTTTAGTTTATCATCTCGTGCATTTGATTATCTATCGTATCATTTCTCTAAGGTATCATGCCCTAATTCTTGCCGTAATTCTTTTTATAATTATTATTACATCTAAAGCTAATTCGATTAATCCAAAGGATAAAGGCAGGAACGATATGAGGAGGCCATACCCGTCCGCTCCTGGCCCAGGAACCCCTTGTGTCTGACTTTTGGCTGAACTCTTCGCAAGTACGAAGATTCGCTTCTAACCATCGTACAAGACTAAAGACGCAGTGTTGATCTAAATACCCTTTCATCTCTCTAAATAATTCTCAAACATTGTTTCTAGAATTGTTTCTAGAATTGTTCCTAGATTTGTTTCGAAATTTTAAACATAATAATCTATAAGGAGTTGATGCACGAATCATTAATTATAAAATCGATAATCGCGAATGAGATAGAATTACTTTGCGACAAAAAAATTAATAATTGAAGATGAATGCCAAAAGTGTAAGATGAGAGATGCAAATGAAGCTTCTAGTGGTTGACGATGCTCCGCAAATGCTCAAAGCTTTCAGGGATATTTTAGAGTCACAGGGGTGCGAAGTCTTTGAGGCGGAGAACGGCGAGGATGCTCTGGCAAAATATGTGGAGCTGAAGCCGGACATAGTGCTCATGGATATTCTCATGCCCAAGCTTGATGGAATCAGCGCCACTAAGAGGATAATGGAAATTGACCCCGATGCCAGGATAATCGTCATATCCGCCGTAGGAAAGAGCGGCCTGGAGGATGAATGCCTTGTGGCCGGCGCTAA
The DNA here is from genome assembly GCA_003857025.1 of Methanothrix sp. Classification (GTDB taxonomy): domain Archaea; phylum Halobacteriota; class Methanosarcinia; order Methanotrichales; family Methanotrichaceae; genus Methanothrix. The sequence goes on along the minus strand of RPOO01000046.1, from coordinate 4,678 downwards.
ACAATTTATTGTGAAGCCGTTCAAGGTAAAAGAGCTTCTCAACTCGATAAATCGATTGGAATAGGTTGATGATATTAACCCACAAAATGAGACGACAAATCCGCAAATAAAAACGGATACGGACAAATCCGAAGCGAACGAAATCAAATAACGACGAAATCAGAAGCTAAAGGATCCGATGCCAATAAAATCCATATTGAAATCCGATCCCTGCAAACATTGCAGACAAAATTAACAATTATTGCCGACGAAATAACCATTGAAACAGGCGATTGGATAAGGAATGCACATGGTGAAATGATGAAAGGAATTGAATCGGTTCGAGGATATCAGGAAGAGATCATTGAAGCCATTCCCAGCACGATAATAGTTGTAAATCGAAGCCTTGAAGTTCTCTATGCCAACAGGAATTACTACGCAAAATCCTTCGCGAAGAGAGAGAGAGATGTCCTCGGTGAGCGCCTCTCCAGAGTAATTCCTCAGATGCTGATTGATAAGACCAGAATCGACGATAAAATCCGAGAGGTTTTCCTTACCGGCATTCCCTTTGACGGCGATCAGCTCCGCTATCCCGGCGGCATGTTCTATTTTTATAAAATTTACCCGCTGAAAGAAGAAGCGGAGAGCATCAATAAAGTTGTAATCTTCATGGAGAACATCACCGAGCTTACCCGCCTGGAAGAAGAGTTGAGGGATTCTTACGTCAAGCTGGAGAATGCCTACGACGAGCTGAAAGAGAACGACGGCATGAAGTCCGAGTTCATATCCACTGCCTCGCATGAGCTTCGCACGCCTCTCACGGTGATCAACAGCTACATCGAGATGTTTGAAGAGGGAATGCTGGGAGAGCTTTCTGAGACCCAGTGCGAGAAGATTCGCATCATTCGCTCCCAGACTGAGCATATGATCAGGCTGGTGGAAGACATGCTTGATACTTCCAGACTCGAATCGCGCAAGCTCAGGATTCATAAGCTGCCCCTCAAGGTCGAAGAGATCGCCATGAAAGTCCTCTCTGAGTTGAGCAGGCTGGCCGGACTGAAGGAACAGACGGTTTCCCTGAGCATTGAAGGGGCATCCTCGGAGATCGTGGGAGACGAGCGGCGCATAAAGCAGGTCTTTAACAATCTCCTGACAAACGCTATCAAGTACACACCCGACAAAGGCAAGATCCATGTGTTGATCAAGGACGAGCCAAGCCAGGTCCGAGTTCTGATATCCGATGACGGCATCGGTATTGCCAAGAAAGATCAAAATAAGATATTTCAAAAATTCTTTACCGGAAGCGGAAGCTCGCTCACGCGCGAGTCGGGCCGCATGGGCCTGGGCCTCGCCATTGCCAAGGGAATTGTCGAGGCTCATGAAGGCACCATCTGGGTGGAGAGCGAGCCGGGAACAGGGAGCACGTTTGTCTTCACCTTGCCGAAAGCATAACTGCGCAGCATGCAAATATATAAATAAAATTCTAAAAAATACAGGAACAGGATAAATATATGAATTGGAATTTAATATGATAAAAAAATTGATGAAAATAAACATTATCAAAGATGTTTTTTTTAATCTTAAGATCTCGCCGCGAGTGGTTCCAGAGACGGAGCCGCTCAACCATCGTGTCTCTTATGACCTGGCCAGAGGATCATGCTATCTGGTCCTCGAGCCAAAGGCGAGCTTTGGCTTTGAGGTTTTCACATCTCTGGTGAAGAGCAGATGCCCGGACTGCGATCATCAGGAAGCCTTTGTATGCGAAAGCATCGGATGCAATCGATGCTCACTGCCCTGCCCCTGCAAGCTATGCAGGAATACAAGGTCGCAGGGGCTATGCTTTACCGTGCGCTCGCCCATCGAGACGCGGCTGGAATATGCTTTACAGACGACGCCCATTTTCTGGATAAGCAATCACGGCCCGGATAATGTCAGCCCGGTGGATCTAGAGATTATTTCCGACATAATTTCCAAATTCTTAAAGCAGAGCAGGAATCCGGTGATACTCTTGGATGGGATAGAGTATCTGATCTTTGAGAACGGCTATTCTTCCGTTTTGAGATTTTTGAAGGATGCCGCAGAGGCAATGGTCCTGCAAAATGCGATCATGATCCTGCCGGTCAATCAGACGGCCATTGAACCAAAGGAACTGGCACTTATGCAAAGGAGCATGAAGTGCCTGAATCCTCAAGTTCAGAAAGAATCGTAATCGCAAAGATCCGACCTAACAGCCCTGCATCTAAATGTTAATGCTAAAATATTAACACACTATCCCTTTTTTTAGCCTCGTATTGCAACAGAGTTGTAATCAAATATGTTATCGGCGCTGATTTTAGGCAAGTCATCATACCGGGCCATGTCGAAGTAGCCGCCGGAACAGCAGTTCAGCCAGCCGTCGCTCCACTGCACAAGGTGATAGGGCGTTGTTATGGTCATATTTTTTTGAATATGATATGTCCCGATATATTCCTCCTCGATTTCGATATCAGGATCTTTCCAGGCACTGCTGCCCGCACCATTTTTGCCGCTTCCTTGCAGAACGCCGATGCTGACCTTTCCGTTTGTGACTTCCTCATTGACCATCATGTGAGTAGTGGCTGAGCCTTCGTATTCCGTATATCCCGGACCGTATGATTTTGCATTTGCGCTGGAGGCGGCAAAGTCCGTTTCTCCGTCGATTGCTTGGGCATCGTCCACATCATGGCTCATGGAGGTCGCTGCGTCCTTGTTGACCATTTGGGTCCGGCTGCCCGCCCCAGAACCGTACTCGATCGGGTGGGATGAATAGTAGCCGCTTCCCACAGAGAGGCTAACCGGAGCGCCCACTACATTGTTTTGGCTGTTAAAATGAATTGATGAATTATTATATGAAGAATTGCCATATGCCAAATCCGCTGAGATGGAACCTGATGCATCTGCAATAGAGATAATCGAGATGACTGAGATTGTGCATATGGCGATTAAGACTAAAACGATCGGCATCGATGGATTATTTCTCAAGGCGAAATCCCCCTGGCGTTTTTGGTTTCGATTTTTGGCTCTTTCGATTTTTGGCTCTTTCGATTTTTGGATATCTCATCCGGCTTTTTTCCTTCCTGCTTTTCCCTTTCCGAATTATCTCTTTCCGGCTTTTCTCTATCCTTGCGATTTTCCTGTAATCATATTCGAGTAATCCTTATAATCTGATCGGTTGGGCTCTTCGGAAGCAGGCTTCGAGACTTTGCCTACAAGATCTTGGGGTTCTTGAAGGAAAGAAATGACGCTCTGTAACGATCAACTTCAATACATGAATTCAGAAGAAAATTAATCGAAAGGTGCTAAAAACCGGACGGAAGGCTTTTTTAGCTCACGCTCAAGTCAAGAATTCATGCATAGGAATATTTATGCATGGAAATATTTTTACACAGGAATATGCGACTACTTCTTGAATTCGTATCCGCAATTATCCAGCTTTAAAATATCTTCCGGCGTCAGGGGAAAAGCCTTGCATATATCGGGCCGCAGTTTGTATATCCTGCATCTCTGATTTTTGAGATCATGGGCTATGCAGCTTCCGCAGCATTTGCCGCATCGTGCGCATTTTCCGTCTCGTTTCGCACGCCATTTGTTTACTACATCTCTCTTAAAATACCAGATCAGCCGTCTCCGTAACCATCCATCGCGCATGGCTGTGAGTACGCAATCATGTATTTAACGCTTTACCCGGAGATCCTGGAGATAAATTCAAATAAGAGTGCCTGAAAATTGTTACTATGATTATTGCAGTCTCCGATGTGCATCTGGCTGAGAAGGCAGACGATTGGCAGGTCCAAGAAGATGACAAAAAGTTCGCAGACTTCCTTGATTATCTGGCATCAGGCCCCCTCAAAGACGGCGGCGAGCTGGTATTGCTCGGCGACATCTTCGACCTGTGGAGGCGCGATTTCGTCAATGCTCTGATAGAAAGCGAGCCGATAGTATCCAAGCTAATCGATTTGGGCCAGAAGGCCCGGATCCATTATGTGGTCGGCAATCACGATTATCACATGCTGCGGATGTGCGAGCTGTTTTCCGATAGATTTCCCTTTCGCGTGAGCAAAGATTTAAGGCTGCAAGACGGCGGGAAAGGGTTCTATTTCCTGCACGGCTACCAACTGGAGGTGCTGGCCAATCCTTATTACAAGTCGATGTCCGCTTACGAGACCTTCGCGGAAGGACTCTGCCTGGCTGGAGACGACACGGGCAATGCCGCCGACAAGCTCTGGGAAACCATCGAAGCTTCGAAGTCTGCATTGGACGGCTTGAAGAGGTTGCCCGCAAACATCAAAGAGGCTCTGAACTCGATGATGAATTCACCTGATAACCGATTGAGCGGATCGCATAAGGCTCATTCGCTGGTGGATCAAGTCGCCATGTGTGAAGCGAGGACGATTTATCTCGGCATGAACAAAGGCGAGACACTCGTTTTCGGCCACACTCACGACCCGTTCTATGAAGAGAATTGCAGAGCTATCAATACCGGTTCCTGGAAGAAGCACCCCTGCCGCACTTACCGCTACCTGGAAATTATTGAAGGTCAGGCAAAGCCGCGAATCTTTCAAAACTAAACTTTTTTTTAAACTATCTCATTAATTCCATACTGTCAATTCCAGATCTCAATTCCGCTACGCAGGCACGCTTCCGCTTCTCTTAGAACGTAAGCCCGATGGTCCGCAGCCAT